>JAUWLN010000137.1 GCA_030613665.1 Dehalococcoidia bacterium | reverse complement strand
AGGCGGCGGAATTTCTGGACAGGGTATGCCTTCACGCACGGGAGCAGTTTGAATCGCGGGCTAAACTGATTGACTATGTGGTCTATGGAGGCCCCCGCCAGACCGTAATGCAGCTGCAGGGGCGGTGTCCCTTCCTGAGGTTGTTTGAAGGCCGTATTCTACCGCCGCTCGATGTGCCGGACCCCCGCCGGGAAATACTGGAGAAAGCGGTCGGGCGTATCTGGTCATCGCGCATCACCGAGTGGCGGGAAGAAGTTTAAGCCCGATAATTAATCACTGATAATAAAGCTCCTTCAGCAGATGGATGAACCTGCGGTCGCGCTCCTTAATGAGTTCAACAATTGATTCCGGCGTGTAGGAGAAGAAACCTTTCCCGGTCTTGGTACCATAATCACCGCGGTCGACCATATCTTTGAGCAATCGGTTCGGCTGGGTTGAAGAATCCAGCACGGGGAGTATCGTATCGGCCACCTTGCACTCAACATCCAGGCCAGCGAGGTCTCTCACCAGCAGCGGTCCCAGGAACGCCAGGCGGAAGCCAAGACTGGTAACCACGGCGCGGTCGATATCCTCGGCACTGGCGGCACCGACTTCCACAAGATGGTATACCTCGCGATTCATCGCCGACTGAATACGGTTAACGAGGAAGCCGAGGATTTCCTTCTGCACTTTTACCGGCACCTTTTTTATTTTCACCAGGATTTCGTGGGCCGTTTTACAGGTCTCTTCCGATGTCTTTTCTCCGGGCACAACTTCCACCAGCGGCACCAGGTAAGGCGGGTTCATCCAGTGAGTCACAATGGCTCTTTCCGGCTTTTCCATCTGTGACGATATCTGGGTCATCGGGAATGATGAAGTATTGCTGGCCAGAAGACACTCCGGGGAACAGACCTTCTCCATTTCGTGAAAGATACCTGTTTTGGTGGGCAGGTCTTCAAAGACAGCCTCGGTAACAAGGTCGGCATCACGGACCGCATTTTCCAGGTTGTCGACCACGGTTATCCTGCCCATGATATTTTCCATTTCTTTTTCCGGGATAAGCCCTTCGCGTGCCAGTGTGCCCAGATTTGACTTTATCCGGTCTTCCACACCGGTTAATGCCGATTTGGCAGCATCGGTGATGGTAACCGGATAGCCTTCCTGGGCGTAGGCCTGGGCTATGCCGTGGCCCATGGTCCCGGCGCCAATAACACCTACCTTTTTGACCTGCCCTGCGGATACTACCATATATACCTCCTCGTGTTACTTATTTCAGCCATTATTATACCTGTCTGTGAAAGTGATTTCTATGCTGTGTCTGCTCAATCATAAAGATGGCAGGCTGCCAGTCTATTATTGACCCATTGACGCGCCGTAAGAATCCGATGTATCCTGACGTGGAATAAATATAAATACTTCTGAGGAGGCAGAATGAAGATTGTACGCTTTGAGTGGCAGGGTAAGGTGAGCTGGGGTATTTTGGAAGATGAGACCATATTCGCGCTCGATGGCGACCTTTACGGCAAGTTCGACCGTGGTAAGGAAATGTGCCGGTTGTCGGACGTGAAGCTGCTGGCGCCGGCGGAACCGACAACGGGTGTGGCCTGCGGGCGGAACTACATGGACCACATAAAGGAAATGAACTGGCCGGTGCCGGAGGAACCGAACCTGTTCTTCAAGCCGGCGAATACCGTAATCGGGCCGGCGGATGATATCATCTATCCTGCCATATCCACTGACCTCCGTTATGAAGCTGAACTGTGCCTGGTGATAAAAAAGCTGGCCAGGAACGTTCCGGAAGAGAAAGCGATGGACTATGTCCTGGGCTATACCTGTGGCAATGATGTCACGGCGATAGACTGGTTTATAAAAAGTGAAGGACAGGACCTCGCCCGGACCAAGGCCTGTGATACCGCCGGGCCGCTCGGCCCCTGGCTGGTTACTGATATCGACCCGCACAATGTGGCCATTAAAGGACGAGTAAATGGGGAGACGAGACAGGACAGTCACACCAGCCTCATGATATTCAGCGTGCCGAGGCTCATTCGGGATATCACCGCGTTTCTGACCCTGCGTCCCGGCGATGTGGTCTGGACAGGTACGCCGAAAGGCGGCGCCAGCCCGGTCAAAATGGGTGACGTTATCGAGGTTGAAATCGAAGGCATAGGGGTGCTGAAGAATAAAATTGTCGCCCCGAAGTAAGCGCGATTAAGATTAATAGTTAAATAAAGGTCAGGAGCCTTCTCGGGTTTGCCATGATGATGGCATCGATTTGCTCCTGGGTTATGCCCCTCTGGCGCATCATCGGGACCACATAATTCAATATGTGCGCATAACCCCACCCGCCATAACGCGTCCGCCTGGTCTTGGCGCAGATATCATGCGACATGACAATCTGGTTCAGGTATCCTTCCTCGATGTGCCGGCGGATTTCATAGATGCGCTGAGTGTCATTGGGCAGGTCCATATAGTCGTCGGATGTCCAGTAGGTGGGGAAATGGCCCTCCCATCCCCAGAGGTCGTATTCCAGGACGCAGCCTTTTTGCAGCATCTGCGTGCGTCCCTCATGGTCCCGAATTCGGGCGTCAATGTGGCAGATGATGACCCGGCTGAGGTCTGCCCCGGCCTGCTCGAGGATATCAACCACGTCAAACGGTGCTTTCCGGTTTCGTCCCGGGTGGACGCTCAGGCAGGCGCCGGTCTTCTGCTGGGCCACGGCTGCCGCCTTCAGAGTTTTACGCTCATAATCGTGCAGGGGCCAGGAGCAGCCAATCTCGCCGATGAGTCCGGCGCGGATTCCGGTGCCACCGACTCCGACGGTGATATCCTGGACTATCTCATCCGTAATCTCCTCCTCGGGCTTGGCGGCAAACTCTGGACTCAGGCTGGGTGCGGTGTAATATCCAGAGCCCATGACTACGTTGAGGCCGGTTGCCCGCGAGACACGGGCGATGCCTTTCGGGTCGCGGCCAATGCCGGTGATGGTGACATCGACGATTGTCCGACCGCCGGATTTTTTAAAAATCATGGCCTCATCGATGGCTTCCTGCTCGTCCAGCAGGCGCATGTTATCCAGATTCTGGTAAGGATGGTAGCGGAGCCAGCTGAGATTGTGCCAGTCTACCGGCTCATAGGCCAGAGCCCGCTCGCTGGCGCCTTCAGGCTCGGTGAAAAGGCATTTGCCGTCAATAAAAAGGTGCTCATGGATAAGGGTGGCGCCGAGGTCTTCGCCCTCAATCACCCCCAGTACGGTCTGTACCTTTCCCGCAATCTTAGATATCGCCATAGTGCCTATTCCTTGCCGGGCATATAGCAGTAAATTCTTAAGCCTTAAAGCTAAAGAACCCCGTACTTGTTGTACACGTCACGCAGCAGTGTCCCTTTGAGCAGTTCTTCACGCACCTGGTCTTCCTTGCTCGCCTTTTCCAGGGCCAGCGGTATGACCTCTTTTTCCATTGCTTTGGGGATGACTATCACACCATCGATATCGCCGAATACGATATCGCCGGGATTTACCAGCACACCGCCGCAATCCACCGGGCAATTGTGGTCGATGACGATGCTCCTGCCTGCCGAATCAACCATGTATATTCCGGTGGCAAAGGTGGAGAATTTCATACTGGTAATCTGGGCAACGTCTCTGACGGTGCCGTCAACGACGATGCCGCGGGCGCCGCGGGCACGGGCGGCGGTGGCGAGCAGTTCCCCCCAGAAGCAGGTGCGGGTGGAGCGCTGCGTGCAGACCACCATCACATCATTGGGCTTCAGGGAATCGACGGCGTCAATCTCGGGGCCGTAGGGGTCGTCAATATACTTGTAGACATCTGCCGTGAGTACGGGATAGGCACGACCCACCACCGTGGCGCCTTCATATATGGGGCGGACGTCAGCTCTCATGCCCTGATAGTGGGCGCCAAGGCTGTCTACGACGTCGGAAATAACGGACGTGTAGAGCTTGTCACGCATGGTATCAAACATCTCGGTATCGTTGGCAAAGTTAACCATTGTGGAACTCCTTTTCCAGAAATTATAAATAACGGTGTTGGCCGGTGCTATTTAATCATCTGTGCCGGCAGCCAGAGGATTAATTGAGGAAAGGCTATGCACAGGCCAAGGCCAATCATAATGAGGAAAACATAAGGTATGACGCCGCGGATGATATCGGCCGTAGTGACCCCCAGTTCAGGGGGCGCCGCACCGCGGAGGAAGAAGATGGCGTAAGCGAAAGGAGGCGTCAGGAATGACATCTGAAGGTTAACGCAAATCATCATGGCAAGCCACAGCGTGTCGAAACCCAGGGTAGGACCGATGGGGGTAATGATGGGAATCATGATGAAGATGATGCCCAGCCAGTCGATAAACATACCCAGGAGGAAGACGATAAACATGATAAGGGCAAAGGCACCCCATTTCCCGCCGGGGGAGCTCAGAATAATATCCTCTACTACATTGCCACCGCCCAGGCCCAGGAA
>JAUWLN010000052.1 GCA_030613665.1 Dehalococcoidia bacterium | reverse complement strand
TCAATACCCCGCCGCCGAGGGCCGGCACCGAAGACCGGGCCGAAGCCGTCCCTGGCGAGCCATGACTTTGCCTTTTCCGTGAGTTCAATGTCCAGCTTTCGTGCTGCCAGGCGCTGCTGCAGGTCTCTGACCATCAGGTCGACGATACTCCTCAGTTGCCTCTCGGTAAGCTCGTGGAAGACGATGGTCTCATCGAGGCGGTTGAGGAATTCGGGGCGAAAAGTCCTCTTTACCTCGGCCATTACCTTTTCTTTCATCGCTTCGTATCTTTGAGTGCCTGCCTTGGCGGCTTCTTTCCGGGGAGCAAAGCCGAGCGACGAATCACGCTTGATATGTTCTACACCGGCATTGCTGGTCATGATGATGATGCAGTTCTTGAAGTCGACCGTCCTGCCGTGACCATCGGTCATGCGTCCATCATCCAGAAGCTGGAGCAAGCTATTGAAGACCTCGGGATGTGCCTTCTCGATCTCGTCGAGGAGGATGACCCGGTAGGGGCGCCGCCTGACCGCCTCGGTAAGCTGGCCCCCTTCCTCATAACCCACATAGCCCGGGGGAGCACCGATGAGCCGGGACACGGTGTGCCGCTCCTGGTACTCGGACATATCAAGGCGGACCATGGCGTTCTCATCGTCAAAGAGGAACCAGGCAAGGGTACGGACGAGCTCGGTCTTGCCGACACCGGTCGGCCCCAGGAAGATAAAACTGCCGATGGGACGTTTCGGGTCTTTCAGTCCGGAACGGCTGCGGCGAATGGCTTCGGAGACGGCGGTGACCGCCTCCTCCTGGTTAATCAATCTTTCGTGAATTCTGTCCTCCATGTGGAGCAGTTTCTCCGCCTCGCCCTCCAGCATCTGGGAAACGGGGATGCCGGTCCAGCTGGAGATTAGCCGGGCGATGTGTTCTTCGTTCACCGTCTCACTGATTTTTTCCTGTTTTTGCCACTGGCTCTTGGCCTGGTTATATTCCTGTTCAAGCTTGAGCCTTTCCGCTTTTAACTGGGCTGACTGCTCATAGTCCTGTCGTTGAGAGGCGGCTTCTTCTTCATTGGTAAGTTGTTTCAATTGCTGCTCAAGCGACCGTATTTCCGGGGTGGCGCTTTCCGTATCAATGCGAATCTTGCTCGCCGCCTCGTCGATAAGGTCAATCGCCTTGTCCGGTAAATGCCTGTCTGAAATGTATCTCTGACTGAGGCGGGCGGCGGCCTCCAGGGCTTCATCGGAGATTTTTATTTTGTGGTGCGCTTCGTACCTGGGCCTCAGGCCTTTTAATATCTCCAGGGTGGCGTCAACCGTTGGCTCACCAAGGAACACCGGTTGCAGACGGCGCTCCAGCGCCTTGTCTTTCTCAATGAACTTGCGGTACTCATCAATGGTGGTGGCACCAACGCATTGCAGTTCGCCGTGAGCCAGCGCCGGTTTCAACATGTTGCTGGCATTAATGGCACCCTCGGCGGCTCCGGCGCCAACCACGGTGTGAATCTCATCGATGAAAAGAATGACCTCGCCCTGGGCCTGGCGGACTTCGTCCATGACCGCCTTGAGTCGCTCTTCGAATTCGCCGCGAAACTTGCTGCCCGCCACCAGGGCACCCATGTCAAGCGCGACGACGCGACGCCCTTTGAGAGAGTCGGGGACATCATCGGCGGCGATTTTCTGGGCCAACCCCTCGGCGATGGCGGTCTTGCCCACGCCAGCTTCACCGACGACCACCGGATTGTTCTTGGTACGCCGGGTGAGCACCTGCATGACCCGCTTGATTTCTTCCTCGCGGCCGATAACCGGGTCGAGCTTACCCTGTCGGGCAAACTCGGTAAGGTCACGTCCGTATTTCTGCAGCGAACGATAATGGCTCTCCGCCCTGGTATCGTCAACCCGGTGCCCGCCGCGGAGTTTCTGCAGGGCGCCGTAGACCTTTTCCTGGTCAACGCCGAGCTGTTTCAGAATGGAGGCGGCTTCGCCACCTTCGGTGATGATGGCGATGAGCAGGTGCTCGGTGCTGATGTACTCGTCTTTCAGCCGATTTGCCTCTTCGTCCGCCAGCTTGAGAAGCTGGTCGATGCGCGGTGTGGTATATATCTGCCCGGAATCATAGGTGACCCTGGGCACTTTGCCCAGCGCCGTTTCCACTGACTGTTTTACCTCTGTGGCATTGACATTCAGTTCATTTAATACGTCACCGACCAGTCCTCTTTCCTGCTGGAGCAGTGCCAGCAATACGTGTTCCACATCCCACTGGCTGTGCTGATACTGGCGGACAAGCTCCTGAGAACCCGTCAGCGCTTCCTGCGCCAGTTCCGTAAATCTCTTCATAGCTTACTTACCTCCTAACCTTTCCACCTCTGATTCAAGCTTTGCCATTCTATCCTGCATCTCACCCATCCGCTGCACCAGGCGCAGGATAACCTCCACCCCGGCCAGGTTAACCCCCATGTCCTCGACAAGTGTCCTGACCCGGCGGAGCAGGTCGATATCTCTATCCGAGTAGAGTCGGATGTTGCCCTGCGAGCGTTTCGGCTCTATCAGGCCGATTCTTTCGTAGTAGCGCAGTGTATAGGTCTGCGTGCCCAGGATCCGGGCGGCAATGCTTATCACATATCTCGGTTCGTCGTTTTGTTCCATATAAACTGGCCTCCTTTAAGTAGAGCGGAGCTCGTTCAGCTGTTTGAACAGTTCTTTTTCCTTGTCCGATAATTTTGTGGGCAGGACAACGTTCACCCTGGCGAATAAGTCGCCGCGCGACGAATTGCCCAGATGGGGCATTCCCTGTCCGGCAAGGCGGAAGGAGCGTCCGTTCTGTGTCTCCGCGGGCACTTTCAGCGCCAGTTTCCCTTTCATGGTGGGCACCTGTGCCTCTCCACCCAGCACTGCAATCGTAAGCGGCACCGGGACTTCCACATGTAAATCGTCGCCGCGCCGTTCAAATTGACGGTGCGCCCTCACCGATACCAGCAGGAAAAGGTCGCCACTGGCACCGCCGCTATACCCGGGTGAGCCCTTGCCGGCGATGCGCACCCGCGAGCCGGTCCTGACACCGGCAGGTATCTTGACTTCAAGTCGTTTTATGCGGGGCACTCTTCCGGCACCCTGGCAGGTTGAGCAGGGCACGCTCTGGATAAAGCCGGTGCCCTGGCAGGCAGAGCAGGGCTCTTCCGACTGGAGGCTGATGGTCCGGCTGGTGCTGTGGAAGGCTTCCTCAAGTGTTACCTCAATCGGCGTTTCAATGTTCCGCCCGCGCATCGGTCGGGTGCGCCGTGTGTAGGTACGGGCACGACCGCCGCCAAAAAGCATTTCATCGAACAGGCTTCCCATGTCCCCACCTTCAAAATGGAAGCTGGTGGCACCGCCGCCACTGCCGAAGTCCCGGCGAGGCGCCTGCTGGCGTCTTGCCTGCTCGAACTGCTCGGCGTGCTGCCACTGGTCCCCGTACTTATCGTATTTCTTCCGGTTCTTCTGGTTGGAGAGGACCTCGTAAGCCTCGTTGATTTCCTTGAACCTGGCCTCAGCCGACTTGTCGCCGGAGTTGACGTCGGGATGGTGTTGCCGTGCCAGTCGGCGGTAGGCTTTCTTTATCTCCTGTTCGCTGGCGTTGCGGCTGATTCCGAGCGTTTCATAGTAGTTTTTCCTGGCCATGGCTGTTCTATACCTCTGAATGAATTATACAATATAAGCTGAATAAAGTCAATAACAGCATATAATAAAAGTTAATATAACTTTGTTAACTATGATGGATACTACCCGGGTAGATTGAAGGGATTGTTAGATACCCCGGACCGCAGGGGTGGACGTCAGGGCCGTGCGGCCTGAGCGAAGATATCCAGGAACTCGGCCAAAATGCGGGCGGTAGCTCCCCAGATTACACTGCCCTGGTAATTGTACCGGTAAGTGGTGACTGTTTCATCATCTCTTAACTCCTGGCGGGAGTGACCCCGGTCCAGCAGCGCTGAGATGGGGGCTTCGATTATTGCCTCGGTCTCCCGGCCGTCCACCCTGAACTCATAAGGCCAGGGGATGAAGCCTAAGAAGGGCGTGATGATGTAGTTTGTCTTGACGCTGGTCTCGTCAAGCTCGCCCAGGACCTCAACGTCATCCGGTTTCAGGCCGATTTCCTCGGCGCTCTCGCGCAGCGCGGTATCAAGCAGCGTTTTATCCTGCGCTTCATAGGTGCCACCGGGAAAAGAAATCTCGCCTTTGTGCTTTTCCACCCACTCGGTGCGCTTGATGAACAGGATATGAGGCTGCCCGTCTTTCTCGTAGATG
This sequence comes from Dehalococcoidia bacterium, assembly GCA_030613665.1. GTDB lineage: Bacteria > Chloroflexota > Dehalococcoidia > Dehalococcoidales > RBG-16-60-22 > E44-bin89. Next base: position 6,197 of record JAUWLN010000052.1, on the reverse strand, counting down.
GGCACCAGAACGGCGGACGGGGTACCATTCGGGTCGAAGATACGCCGCTTCTCTCTCTGCGCCAGGATTTGCTTTAGTCTTTCCTTCACTGTTTTAATATTATCGTTATTTCGTCACCAAGACAAATCACGCGTCTTGGGCTATACTACGACTAACAAATCAGGCGAGTTAAAAAAATGAACAAGACGTGGATGCCGATAGCAGCGGGGTTTATGGGTATAATCGTGGGTGGATTGCAGGTTCTGTATACAATTCTAACGCTTCTTGGGGTTATATTGGAGGGAAGGTTAAGTTTTTTAGGAGGTATCCTACCCATTATGATGGCCTTATTTGCCTTTTTTGCTATTGCTGGTGGCATAAATCATTTGCAGAGAACCAGATGGCCTCTAGCAATGACAGGTTCTATTGCGGTTTTCTTCTGTTTCGCCCAGTTCTTATTTCCTCGGCTTACCAGTTCGTCTTGGGGTGAAATCTACTGGATTGAGGTAGTGCTACTACTTCCAGGAATCGCCGTTGTAGTTCTAACAGTGCTATCCAGGAGAGAGTTTAAATAGCCAAGTAAAATGAAAAACGATTTTCGTTTAATAAAGACCTGCGAAGGCGCCCGGGCAGGGGAGCTGATAACTCCTCACGGCACGGTACCGACTCCGGCCTTTATGCCGGTGGGGAGCCAGGGCACGGTCAAGGCGCTGACTCCGGAAGAGGTGAAAGACATCGGCTACAGCATGATATTGGCCAACACCTATCATCTCTATCTGAGGCCGGGCATTGACGTGGCGGAAGGACTGGGTGGTTTACATAAAATGATGGCCTGGGACGGCGCCATACTGACCGACAGCGGCGGCTACCAGGTCTTCAGCCTGGCTCCGCTCTGCAAAATCAGTGAGGAAGGGGTGACCTTCCGCTCTCACATTGACGGCAGCGAGCATTTCCTCACTCCCGAGCTGGCCATTGACTACCAGGCAAGGCTGGGCGCGGATATTATAATGGTGCTGGACGTTTGCTCGGCCTATGACGACAGCTTTGAGAAGGTGCAGCAATCCATGGAGCTCACTCACCGCTGGGCGGAGAGATGCCGGAAAGCACATAAAAATCAAAATCAGGCGCTGTTTGCCATTGTGCAGGGCGGCGTCTTCCCCGAGCTGAGGCAGCGGTCGGTCGAATTTCTTACCGCACTTGATTTTGACGGCTATGCACTTGGCGGCCTGAGCGTCGGCGAACCGAAAAAGCTGACCCTGGAAACGGTGGCACAGACGGCAGCGCAGTTGCCCGGGGAAAAACCGAGGTACCTGATGGGCGTAGGTTCTCCAGAGGACATCATCGAGGGGGTGGCGCGGGGCATTGATATCTTTGACAGCGCTTTGCCCACCCGTGTCGCCCGCAACGGCGCCCTTTTCACCCGGGAGGGGCGTCGCAACATCAGGAATGCCACTTTCAGCCGTATGGAGCAGCCCATCGTTGCCGACTGCGGATGCTACACCTGCCGCACCTTTTCGGCGGCGTACCTGCAGCACCTTTTTAAAAGCGGGGAACTGCTGGCATACCGGCTGGCGACGATACACAACCTTTACTTCATACACAACCTGATGGAAAAGATACGGGTAGCGATAACGGACGGCACTTTTTCTCGTTTGCGCGAAGAATTCTGGTCGCGCTACGAACCAACGGATGAGCAGGTTCGGGTCAGCCAGAAACAGAAGTGGCTGAAGTCGAAAGGGCGCAGGCTTGATATCGGGATTTCGGGGAATTAATATAGCCGTATCGGTCTTGAAGGATGCAATCGGGCCAGCGTGAGAATGCTGGCCTGTTGTATAATGGCAGGTATATCAACGCTTTTTAAAAATCAGATAAGGAGGAGGGTGAGATGGTAAGCAAGCGGACTGAAGAACTACTGGCACTGGACCGGAAGCACCTGGTACACGGCTTTGCTGTGGTGGGCAGTGAGGAAGAATGGCCGATTATAGAGAGGGCAGAGGGAGTAAAGTGCTGGGATACCGAAGGAAAGGCTTACTACGATGCTGCCTCTCAGCAGACGAGCAATACGTTGGGACACGGGCAGAAAGAAATCATCGACGCTATCTGCGAGCAGGCGCGAAAACTGCAGTTTGCCCACCTCCTGTCCAGACAGTCGAACGTGCCCATTATCGAGTATGCGGCGGAGCTGGCCAAAGTGGTGCCGCCGGGGATGGCTCACTTCTTCTTCAACAATGGCGGCACGGAGGCGGTGGAAACATCATTCAAACTGACACGTCTTTACTGGCATGTTCACGGGAAGCCAAAGTATAAAATCATCAGCTTGCAGGACGGTTTTCACGGGGCTGGACTGGGCGCGGCGGCGGCGACGCGCGCCGGGAGCGGCGCGTTCTGGACCGGGTATGCACCGCTCGCCGCGGGCTTTATTCAGGCTCCCACCTTTTACTGCAACCGGTGCGCCTTCAATCTGAAATACCCCTCCTGTGATATTATCTGTGCCCGCTACGTGGAAAAAATCATAAAGGCGGAGGGGGCGGACAGCGTCGCCGCCTATGTCGCCGAGCCGGTGATGGGTGCGGCGGGCAACGTGGCCCCGCCACCCGAGTATTTCCCCATCGTGCGGCAGATATGCAACGACCACGACGTGTTTATGATATGCGACGAAGTGCAGACCGCTTTCGGGAGAACCGGGAAACTGTGGGGTCAGGAGCACTGGCCGGTAAGCTGGGATATAATGACGGTGGCCAAGGCGATTAACGGCTGCTATCTTCCCTTCGGCGCCACACTGCTCAGCGACCGGGTTTTCGAGGGACTGAAGGGTACTATGGTCTGGCACGGCTTTACCCAGCACGGCAACCCCATCTGCGCTGCGGCGGCCGGTGCCGCGCTGAAGATTATTTTCCGGGACAAAATGGTGGAGAACGCGGAAAAGGTGGGCGCTTATGTCCTTGAGCGTCTGAACCGGGAGTTCAAAGAACTGCCCAGTGTCACTGATTGCAGCGGTCTGGGGATGATGCTGGGGATAGAGGTGGTAAAGGACAAAGAAACTATGACACCGTTCGACGGCGCAGCGATGCAGAAGTGGGTACGGAAGGTGCTGGAGCGGGGTCTGTACGTGCGTATGGCGCTGGCAAAGGACTACACCCGGGTGCGGTTCAACCCGCCCATTATAACCACCCAAAAAGAAGCGGACGAGATGCTGGATATTCTTTACACCGCCATCGCGGAACTGAAATAGCAACAGGAGGGAGATTCCATGGAAAGTCAGGTAAAACTGGACGAGGAGCGCCTTGAGTTACTTGAGAAATTCAAACAACATCTGCCGGAGACGTACGCCGCCGAGCGCGGTGTTGTCGATACGGTGTATCGGGACGGTGCGCTCAGTGTCAAGGTCAAAAGGTTAATGGCACTGGCGATAGCGCTTCGTACCGGCTGCACCAATTGCATTCTGGGGCAGACAAAGCTTGCGCTTGAGCAGGGAGCGACCAGGGAAGAGATTCTGGAAACCATCAGTGTCAATGTAGTGATGAGTGGCACCACCGGTTTCGCCGAAGCGCTGCGCGTGCTGAAACTGCTTGATGAGCTGGACGTACTCTAGGCGACGCTTCCGCTGGTAATCAGGACAACGATGTACCGGGCCGCTTCCACTCGCTCATCTCAGACGATGGCCAGCATCCTGTCCACCGCAGTCTTGGCTTTGAGTCTGGTGGCCTCTGGTACCTTTACCACCGGTCTCATTTCTTCGAGCGACCAGAGTACTTTCTCCAGAGTGATGAGTTTCATGTTGGGGCAGACGGCCTGTACCGATACGGGGATAAACTTTTTGCCCGGGTTTTCCTTTTTCAGCCTGTGGATGATGCCCAGTTCAGTGCCGACAATCAATTCCTGAACGTCGTCCCGCTTGGCGTACCGTATCATGCCGCCGGTGCTCATGACATCGTCTGCCACGGCAATAACGTCAGGGCGACATTCGGGGTGCACCATTGCCTTCGCCCGCGGGTTTTCCTTCTTGATCTGTAAAATATCCTGGGGCTGAATGCGCACGTGCGTCGGGCAGTAGCCCGGCCAGAGGTGAAACTTCTTATTTACCCTGGTTGACACATAGTGCCCCAGATACTGGTCGGGAACGAACAGTATCTCGTTATTATCAATGCTTTCTGCCACCTTGACGGCGTTGGCCGAGGTACAGCAGACATCTGATTCGGCCTTTACCGCCGCTGTTGAGTTGATGTAACAGACCACGGTGGCATTGGGCAGCTCCTTCTTCTTCTGCCGCAGCTGTTCCGCGGTAATCATGTTGGCCATCGGGCAGCCGGCGTGCCGGTCGGGAAGGAGAACGGTTGCTTCCGGGCAGGTGATGGCTGCCGTTTCTGCCATGAAATGGACACCGCAGAACACGATGACATCGGCCTTCACTTTGGCGGCGTTCTGGCTCAGTTCCAGAGAATCGCCCACGAAGTCAGCGATATCCTGAATCTCGCCGAGCTGGTAGTTGTGGACCAGGATAACGGCGTTTCTTTTCTTCTTCAGCTTTAAAATCTTTTCTACCAGTAAGGCATTGACATCGTTCATTGCCGTTCTCCAGTCGATACTTCATCTCCGGGCCTGATTTTCCCTCCGTTAATAACGCGGGCAAAAACGCCTTCCTCGGGCATGATGCACGGCCCCACCTGGCGGCGGATGGCGCAGGCGGTATGGCACTCTTTGCCTATCTGGGTGACTTCAAGCAACACGCCTTCGCCTATGGTCAGCCTGGTGCCAATCGGCGACGTATGCAGGCTCATACCCTCTATGGTTATATTCTCGGCAAAATCGCCGGGGTTGAGTTCCAGGCCTCGACCGCGCATCTTGTCGATGCTTTCCATTGTCAGCAAGCTGACCTGGCGGTTGGGCATGACGCCGGCATGGGCATCGCCAACCAGGCCATGCTCTGCTTTAAACTGCCCTTCGGCGATGGCCTGTTTTCGGGTCCCTTTTTTCTGGCTGGTGCAAACGGCGACGACTCTAGCCATTGCTGGCACACTCCTTCGCTGGCTCAAGCGCCATTAACTTACTGGATACTTTTATTGTACCACCGCCGAGGACTTTATCGCCATTATAGAACACGATGGACTGGCCCGGCGTGATGGCCGGCTGCGGTTCTTTGAATTTTACATAAACACTATCTTTATCAACCGGAGTTATGGAGGCCTCCGCTTCCGGATGGCGGTATCTTATCTTGGCCCTGGCGGTTATTGCTTCGGTCGGTCGGTCAATGGCGCTCCAGTTCACGTTAGTTGCAACAAGCTCGTCACCGAGAGCTCTTTCACGGCAGCCTACGATTACGGCGTTGTGTTCCGGCTCGATAGCGATTACGTACTGCGGCTCTCCGGCAGCGATGCCCAGTCTCTTACGCTGACCGATGGTGTAATTTATGATTCCCCTGTGCCTGCCGAGTATATTTCCATGCTCATCCAGTATGGGCCCCGGCTCGGACGCCTGCGGGAGGAAGCCTTTGAGGAAATCGGCGTAGTCATTGTTGGGAATGAAACAGATGTCCTGGCTCTCCGGCCGGCTGCCTGTCGGAAGGTTTCTCTCCCTTGCCTTTGTCCTTACCTCTGCTTTGGTCAGGTGCTCGATAGGGAACAGGGCGTGGCGTAACTGCTCCTGTGTCAGCGCGTAGAGAAAATAAGACTGGGCTTTTGACAGATCTGAAGCCCTTTTCAGGAAAAAGCGTTCCCCGGATTTTTTTATTCGGGCATAATGGCCGGTTGCAAAAAACGAAAAATCGATTCCAGCCTCCCTTGCCTTTTCCAGGAGGAAACCAAACTTCAATTTATAGTTGCATACAATGCACGGGTTCGGTGTTCTCCCTTCAAGGTATTCACTCGTGAAGTAATTGATCACATACTCTCTGTATTCTTTTCTCAAATCGATCCTGTGAAAAGGAATTCGGAGTTTTCGGCAAAGTGATGCTGCACTCTCCAGGTCCTCTTTTTCACCAGGCCCGTAACAAGCATGCTTTTCACCTTCTTTCATCCCCATTGTGCCGTCAAATATCTCCATGGCAATGCCAATAACATCATACCCATTTTCCTTCAGCAGGACGGCAGCTACAGATGAATCAACCCCGCCGCTCAGCCCTACCGCAACTTTAACTTTGTGATTTCCCATTTTATTTACTTATAGTATTGATAATTTAACTCCGTTCTCCAACCGTGAACCGTGAAGCGCTGAACCTATAA
>JAUWLN010000142.1 GCA_030613665.1 Dehalococcoidia bacterium | reverse complement strand
CTGATGTTGGCCATTTCAAAGAGATACTTGTTTAGAGATGCTTCACGAATTGTGTCCTGGAACAGTGTCTCATGAGTGCGCGGACTGCAAGAAGCTACAACGACTCGATTTAACCCGTGTTCTTTTATCGCTTCTGTTATCCTTTTCTGAGTATCGGTAGAACATGTGTAGAGGTTCTCTTCGGCATGCACCACGTAGGGAAGCTGCTGGGCATACTCAGTCACACTTGGCACATCCACTACTCGTGCTATATTCGTCCCACAGCGGCAGACGAAGACCCCTACCCGAGGCTCCTGACCGTCCAATTCAATTTCCGGGGGATACTTTTTTTCCGTTACCATTGTGCCGCGGACCTCGGCAATTACCTGTGAAGCCAGGGCTGCCGCACTGCTGGCGCTCATCACCGATTCGGGAATATCCTTCGGGGCATCAAAAGCCCCGGCAATATAAATGCCCGCGCGCGAGGTAACATTAGGTTGGAATTCACTGGTTTCGCAGAAGCCGAACCTGTCAAGGTCTATGTTGAGCTTATCGGCAAGCTCCTTGGCACTTGATGATGGCACCAGCCCCACGGAAAGAACTACCATGTCAAACTCTTCCTGGACTTTGTCACCGTTTCCATTACCATGCTCCAGGAGTAGGTTCTTGCTCTGCTGTAGCTCCTTGACCCCCGATACGATGCTCTTAACATATCTTATACCGAACTTGTCCTTGGCTGACTCGTAGTATCTCTCAAAACCTTTACCATATGCCCTGAGGTCGTTATAGAAAATAGTCGGTTGAACGGCACTGTCGTGCTCCCTGGCGATGATTGCCTCTTTGGTAGCGTACATACAGCAGACCGAGGAGCAGTAATCGCGTCCGCAGGTCTCATCTCTCGAACCAACGCACTGAATCCAGGCGACATTCACCGGATGCTTGCCATCGGAAGGGCGTACCACCTGACCCAGGAAAGGGCCAGAAGCTGATAAAATACGCTCAAACTCGAGGCTGGTTACAACGTTTGCCATCCGATCATGCCCGTACTCACCCTTGATATTGGCATCGAAAGGTTCAAACCCCGGTGCCAGGATTACTGAGCCGACCGGTATATCGACCACCTCCTCTTTCATATCGTGCATAATGGCTTTTGCCTCACAAGCAGTCACGCACTGGAGGCACTCGCTGCAAAAGCCGCAGTTCAGACAGCGCTCCGATTCGGCTCTGGCTTCCTCTTCGGAGTAGCCCAACTCTATTTCGTCGAAACTGGACAGCCTTCTCTCCAGTGGTATTTTCTTCAGGTGTATTCTTTCCTTCCTCTCATGTTCTCCTTCGGGTATCGGTGCTGGCTCTTCCGTCGGTTGCTCCCGTCCCTCACCGAGGTCGGCCCCGGTGAGATAACGTTCAATGGAAATAGCTGCCTCGTGGCCATGATTGATGGCTTCAACCGCCGATTTAGGCCCCGTTACTCCATCTCCACCTGCGAAAACACCCTCCTCATCGGTTGCTAATGTAACCGGATCAACCATAATAAAGCCGCCGCGGCTGTTCTTTATCTTGGTCTCCGCTGGCAGCAGTGAGAGGTCGGTGGATTGTCCTATGGCTATGATTACCGTGTCGCAGTCAATCTTGGTCCTGACACTTTCGTCAAATGTTGGGTTGAAGTTCCCTTCGCTATCGAACACTAAGGTACATCTCTGAAATTCTATAGCCGATACTTTTCCATCTTTGGCGATAATCTCTGTAGGACCCCACGAGTTCTTGATTTGAACCCCTTCCTCCTCAGCGTCCTCTACTTCCCAGGGGTGGGAAGGTATTTCTTCACGCGATTCCAAACATACAGCCTGCACCTCGGCAGCACCCAGGCGCCGAGCGGTCCTGGCCACATCCATAGCTACATTACCACCGCCGATAACCACCACTCTTCTGCCAAGTTTGATTTCTTTGCCTTGGTTGGCATCCCTCAGGAAGTCAAGCGCCAGTAACACATCCGGCAGGTCAGCTCCTGGGATAGGTAAACTCCGACTCTTCTGAGCTCCTATTGCCAGGTAGATTGATTGGTATCCCTGCGTCTTGAGGTCAGCAACCGAAAAATTATCATTAATCGGGGTGTTAAGCTTCAGCTCTATCCCCATATCAATGATATCCTGAATATCAGCAGCAAGCACCTCTCTGGGCAGACGGTACTTTGGAATGGCAGACTGAAGCTGCCCGCCAGGCTCAGAGCTGGACTCAAAGATGGTGACCGAGTATCCCTGCTTAACCAGGTCATAGGCGCAGGTAAGACCCGAAGGTCCTGCCCCCACCACCGCCACTTTTGGTTTTGTTGGGTCTATTTCCGGCTTCTCCTCCGATGGAATAGAACCCTCCTTCCTCTTTTCTCTGACTATGTCTGCCACAAACCTCTTAAGTGGGCTAATGCCTATCGGCTCGTCTATCTCAAGCCGGTTGCATTCCAGTTCACAGGGGTGATGGCATATCCTGCCCAGAACCGCCGGTAGTGGTATCCATTTCTTTATATGTTCTACTGCCTCCGCATACTTCCCCTTGGAAATAAGAGCCACATATCCCTGCCCGTTACATCCTGCGGGACAGGTGAGCTTACACGGTGGTCTTGCCGCCTTGCTTATCGCCACGGCACCCGGTATCGCCTGCGGATAGCGTTTGTAGATCGCCTTGCGAGTCGTTAGTCCTTCCTCAAACTCATGTAATAGGTCAACCGGGCATGCCTCAATACAGTCGCCGCAGCTGTTGCATTTCTCTTCATCAATGTATCTCGGATGCTTCAGTACCTTGACCTTGAAATTGCCCACTTCTCCCTCTATCCCCTCCACCTTGGCGTTGGTGATAAGCTCAATATTATGGTGTTTATCCACCTCAATAAGCTTCGGCGATATCATGCACATGGAACAGTCATTCGTCGGGAACGTCTTGTCGAGCTGAGCCATCCTGCCACCGATACAACTCGTCTCTTCCACCAGGTAAACCTTGAAGCCGGAATTGGCTAGGTCCAGTGCCGACTGCATGCCGCAGATACCCCCTCCCACCACCATAACCGCCCCTACCTTGTTCTGCTCTGCCTTTTCTTTCTTCTCTTTACCAGCCATAACTACTTCCTTAGATTAGCCCTTTCTCTACTAGCAATGGCCTCGGGTCTACCATGTGTCTCCCGAGCCATCTTTTTGCCTTTGCGTCTCCAAATGCTAACCCCATCAGTTCAGTGAAGTAAAAAATAGGGGTGTTGTATTTCTTGCCGCTCTCTGCTGAGATTTCCGCTTGCCTGCTATCCAAGTTTGATTGGCATATGGGGCATCCGGTAACGATGCACTTAGCCCCTGCCTCTTCTGCCATGTCAAGTATTTTAGCAGTCAGCTTCTTGGCAATATTCGGGCGGGTGAATATTAGACTCCCCCCGCAGCAGTCCGTTTTATATGACCAAGCCCTGACTTCAGCTCCTAGGCTCTTCATCAGCCTGTCCATGGCCTGTGGATTCTCCGGGTTCTTGGCGTCAGTAATCCTAGGAGGCCTGACTACCACACAGCCATAATAGCAGACCGCACTCAACCCGCATAGAGGTTTCTCTACCTTCTCCATTAGCGTCTTTTCACTTATATCTTCCCAGAAAAAGTCTAAAATATGCTTGATGTTAAAATTACCATTATACTTGTCCGAAATCCCCTCTATTCTCCTCCCCGCCAGCAGCTCCTTTTCAGCTACCTTGAATCTTTGAAAGCATCCTGCGCACGGAACTACCAGGTCCATTCCCTCCTTATCAGCTATCACCAGGTTCCTCGCTGGTAGGGCTAACGCTAGTTCCTCATTGGTCATATGGGCTGACGACGCTCCGCAGCAGCTCCAGTCTTCCAGTTCCTGTAACTCAATACCCAGTATTTCGGCTACCGCCTCAACCGACTCACCGTACTCTCTGGCCGTGCCATCAAGGGAACACCCGGGATAGTACGAGACCTTCATCTCAGTCCTTTCCCTTCCGTTTGCTTGAAGATGTCCTTCACTCGGCTGGTGGGTAGAAATGGGCGGGGCACCAGTTTTAGCTTGCCTTTCAGGAACATCTTAAGACCCATACCTGCCTGCCTTATTAAGCCAGCCGGACCCTCATTCTTAAGCGTGTAGCCCATTATCATCTCCAGTTCGTGTATCCTTCCATACTTTCTTATGGATGAGAGGAACGCCGAATGGAACATGGTGATGTCCTTCTGCTCCGGCTTCATCCCTTCGAGTAGAGACATTTGCCTGAGGATATCCATGATATGGGCAATATCAATACCGTTGGGACATCTGGTTGTGCAGGTCTCACACGAGGCGCATATCCAGATAGTATCGCTTCCCAGTACCTCGTTCTTCAGACCCAGGTGAATGGCACGTATCAGCTTGTGCGGGACGATGTCCATGGCGAAGGTCACCGGGCA
>JAUWLN010000071.1 GCA_030613665.1 Dehalococcoidia bacterium | reverse complement strand
ACTTCAATTTAGATAATATGATTAGGATTAAGTTAGATAATTTAAGCACAGACTTAGTCGAGGAAGACCTCCTTACATTGGTTTCACTATCTGCTAAGAACTCTAAAGTTGAATCTTATGAGGGGTTACAGTTTGATCGCTCTGGGTGCCGCCGGTTCAGGGCATTCTGGAGGTACGTTAGCACTCATGGATGTCGCCGCCGCGCTGTATTTGCACGAGGCGAACCTGGACCCCAAAAACGCGTTCTGGCCTGACCGTGACCGCAGCTTCTGGTCGGCCGGTCACAAGGCACCAATCCTGTATGTAAGCCTGGGAATGGCGGGTTTCTTCGATATCGACGAGGTGGTTACGCTGCGCAAACTGCATTCGCCGTTCCAAGGTCATCCGCATTGGCTTAAACTTGAAGGGATAGAAACGTCCAGTGGCTCGCTCGGTCAGGGTCTCTCGATTTCCGTCGGAGATGCGCTTGCCGCCAGGTTGGATAAGAGAAATTACCGCGTGTATTGCCTTATGGGTGACGGGGAACAGCAGGAAGGTCAGATATGGGAAGCGGCCATGGAGGCCGGCCATTATAAGTTGGATAATCTGTGCGGGGTAATTGATAAGAATCGACTCCAGATAGACGGCAGTGTCGATGATGTTATGAGCGTTGACCCCCTGGCGGATAAATACCGCGCCTTTGGCTGGCATGTCATTGAGATCGATGGGCATGATATGGAGGCGATACTCGGTGCCTTCAAGGAAGCGAAAGAGACCAGAGGAAAGCCGTCTATCATCATTGCCTACACCACAAAGGGCAGGGGAGTCGACTTCATGGAGGATGTATGCGACTGGCACGGCAAAGCACCGAGCATCGAGCAGATGTGGGATGCCTTAAAACAGCTGGGCCTGGATAAAAAATTGCCGGTGGAAAAACTGCTTGAAAAAGCCGCTGTTTACCAGGAAAAGGTTACTCAAGAACTTGAAGCGAAGCAGCCGAAATTTTCGCAGAATTACTTCTGGAATACTATGGAGAAGATGAAAACGGAAATGGTTCCCACCAGAATGGGGTTTGGCAACGCTCTGGCCGAACATGGCGACGACCCCAGAGTGGTCTGCCTGGGAGCGGATATTTCCGACTCCATAACCATCAGCCAGTTTTATAAAGAACACCCCCACCGCACGGAACGCTGGCTTTCCATAGGCATCGCCGAGCAGTCGGGGACATGCGTTGCCGCCGGACTGGCCAAAGAGGGGAAACTACCCATCTTTGGGACTTACGGTGTTTTCGCTTCGGGAAGAAATCTTGACCAGCTGCGAACCACCGTCTGCTATGGTAACTTCAATGTAATGATTGCCGGGGCTCACGGAGGTGTTTCCGTGGGGCAAGACGGAGCCACTCACCAGGCGCTGGAAGAGCTTTTTCAAATGTGTGGGCTACCCAATATGCACGTTGAAGTTCCCTGTGATGCCGTGGAGACCAGGCGGGCTACCGAATATATGCTTTTTGACGTGGTGGGCCCCAAATATATAAGGTTCGCCCGCGAAGCCACCCCGGTCGTTACTGACGATAGCACTCCCTACAAATGGGGGGAGGCCAATGTCATCCGTTTCCGGGGAGAAAAAGACGCCTTTAAAGACGCTTTCGAGCACCGCCTCGCCTCGGACTATACCGGCGAAGGCGAAGATATAGCGATAGTCGCCTGCGGGCCTTCGGTGGTTGAAGCCATGAGAGCGGCCTGGATACTGAAAAAGGAATATAACCTGGAGACGAGGGTGCTCAATATGCACACGGTAAAGCCCCTTGATGAAAAGGCCATTGCGCAGGCAGCCAGGGACTGCGGGGTGGTGGTCACCGCGGAAGAGCATCAAATCGGTGGTCTGGGCAATTTAGTTGCCGCTGCCATCGGGCGCTCCGAAGAGGTTTACGGCACGCCGGTTATTATGGGCATGATTGGAGTGCAGGACCGCTTTGGAGATTCAGGGTCGCCGTGGGAACTGGTGAAGGAATTCGAGGTTTCCGCCGAGCATATTGCCGCCAAGGCTAAAAAGCTGCATGACCTGAAACCGTCAAGAGGCTGATATCGCCAGGAAGATAGCGGAAGGTCTCCTTTACCTTTAGATTCCAGTGAAATGGGTAATCAAAAAGCGCAGCGAAGATTTGACAATAACCCGTGTGCAACCGTATATTTTTAACATTGAAACAGGACTAAGCGAATACCGTCCCGCAAAGGTTTCGTAAAGCAATGAACAAGACCGGCCAGGAAAAATCAGGAACGAAAGAAAAAGAAAGCGAAGCCAGAAAGGCCATCATTATGGCGGTAGCGGACAGTGTAGCCATAGCCCTTGATGACATCATCCCCGGGGACAGGGTCAGAATCAGGTCGCTCCTCCAGGAAATTGTCGGTGAGTTAGAAGTATCGGATTCGGTGCCATATGGGCATAAACTGTCGGTAAAACCTGTCGCGAAAGGTGACGAGGTTATCAAAAACGGCGAAGTCATCGGCGTCGCCTCGCAATCTATCGATCGGGGGGAGCATGTCCATATTCATAACATTGTGAGCATGTATGTTCCCCCGCCCCGGACTAAAGCGCTCAAAGCCGGGAGAGAATCCTGATGCACTTTATGGGCTATGAGAGGCCGGATGGGAGCGTTGGTATCCGTAACCATGTCGTCATCATACCTTCGGTTAGCTGCGCCAATGAGATGGCGGCTCGAATCGCCGAACAGGTGCCCGGTGCCAAGCCCATCTTCAACAACCACTCTTGCTCGCGCCTTAAAACGGATAATGACCTGGCGTTTCGGGCTCTCGTTGGCCTCGGAGCCAACCCAAATGCAGCCGCGGCTCTGGTGGTGGGGGCGGGCTGCGATACTGTGCCAGCCAGCGAGATTGCTGATGGCATTGCCCGCACGCGGAAACCGGTGGACTACGTGGATATCGAAAAAGAAGGCTCGTATGGAACCACCGTCGAGAAAGGTACGGCGGTAGCTCGTGCCCTGTTGGCACAGGCGGCTGCTCTGGAGCGTAAGTCTTGCAGCATCAGTAATTTGACCCTCGGGATGAAGTGTACTTCCTCGGATACAACCTCCACCATCGCCTGCAATCCCGTAGTAGGCCAGGCAACCGACTTCATCATTGCCAATGGGGGAAGCGCTATCTTCACCGAGACCACGGAGCTCATCGGGGCGACGCATATCCTCACCAGACGGGCGGCTGATGATAGTGTAGCCCGGACCCTGTGCCGGAAGGTCGAAGAAATGCGCCAGCGCATTAAAAGGGCTAAAGTCGATATTTTGCGCTCTCAGCCCAACCCGGGCAATATGAAAGGCGGCATCAGTACTATCGAGGAAAAATCACTCGGGGGGATTAGCAAGGCCGGCAGTACTTCCATCAAGGGTGTTCTGGAATGGGGGGAGAAACCGCGCACAAAGGGGCTTTATTTTATGGACGGTACTGCCAACACCCAGATGGTCATCGTGGGCCTGGCCGCCGCCGGCGCGCAGGTTATGTCACTCAGCATGGGTGGGGGCGTCTGTGCCCGGTTGCGGACTTCAACAATCAACACGGCGGGCGGCGGGCTGCCGGTGCTGCCCATCGTCAAGACCCTGAGCAACCCTAAAAGTCTACCGGAAGCAGATTATTTTGATGTCTACGTCGGCGGCATCGTCGAGGGACGTGAGACTGTTGCCGAGGCGGGGAAGCGGCTCATAGATGAAATCATAGCCGTTGCCTCCGGGAAAATGACAAAGCTGGAAACTATTGCCAGCCCTTTCCAAGAAGTATGGGACTTTTATAGCACCGGGCCTCTGGTCTAAACCGGTTCGTTATAACCAGAAACCTGATTACTCTTTCTCCTGTCCTCTATCCTTTTCGCCTTAAAAGTCGTTCTCTCCAGAGTACCGAATTCCAGAAACCTGATGGCAGGTGCGACCTGAAGCTCTTCTCGTAGAGCCGTGCGCACCCTTTCTTTGAGCTGGTCTTGGTCTACATCTCCCCCCAGGCATTCAGCAACGATGGTACAGACAGTGGTGCTTCTTTTCTCATCGGTGCTGAGCTCTATGCGGTACTCGTCAGCGAGCTCTTTAAAACTTCGTAATACCTTTTCTACCTGAGTCGGATAGAATTTGGCACCCCGATAAACGACCATATCGTCCGCTCTCCCCAAAATCCCTCCCGGCGACCTGGCATGGGTTCGACCGCAAACACACTTCTCTGTATCAAGCCTGGCGACGTCATTAGTCCAGTACCTGATCATGGGAGTGGCTTCCTTTGTCAGGTGGGTCAGCACCAGGACTCCGGCTTCATCTGGCTGGCACCACTCCATCGTCTGCGGATTTACCAGCTCAACCAGGACATGGTCTTCAACCCAGTGAATCCCGGCTTTTTCCGGGCATTCCGAGGCACAGGTCGGTCCAATTTCAGCCAGTCCATAGTAGTCAAAAGCTTCGATACCCAGGCTGCTCTCAATCTTCTTCCTGGTAGAAGCCACGGAAGCCCCGGGCTCACCGCCAAAACAACCTATCCGCAAAGCGAGGCTCTCGGGTGCAACTCCCTTTTCCGACAGTCTTTCCCCCAGGTAAAGCGCGAAAGAAGGTGTGGCCAGAAGAACAGTGGCGTGGTTGCCAGTAAGATAATCTATCTGCCTGTCTGCCGGAGTGGCACTAGTGGGGATGACCAGGCAGCCAAGTTCGCGAGCGGCGTAGTGGCTGGACATCCCGGCAACCCACAGGCCATAGCTGAAGGCATTTTGTATGATGTCGCCGGGTCGTACTCCAAAATTCCAGAGGGTTCTTGCCGTCCAATGCGTTATGTTGTTAACGTCCTGCTCCGACCATATGTTGTAGACCTGGGCCCCCGTAGTCCCCGTGGTCGGATGTATTTCTCTCCAATCTTCAGGCGGGGAAACGGTATGCCTGCCATAAGGAGGATATTTTTCCTGCTCCTCTCTAAGCTCCTGTTTGGTAACTACCGGGAATTTCATTATATCTGAAATCGACCTGACATCTTCCGGCCTCACGCCAGCTTTATTGAATTTCTCTTGATAAAATGCTGAGTTTTCGCAGCATCTTTTCATCTGCCACCTGAGACGTTTCAGCTGCAAAGTTTGAATCTCCTCCCGGCTCATGGTCTCTATTGCCGGTTCATAAAGCTCAGGCTTGCTGCCACTCATCGTCTTTTTCTCCTTGTCCCGGTAAATTATAAGTATACTATAAAATCCTCGCTTCCTATAGACCACAGGCACAGGCTAATGTCGCACTTATACAAGAACCATCGGAACTTATTGAGGATATTCTGAGGAAAGGAGATAATCGCCGGCGAGAACACCGTAACCGGCATGATGAAG
Source organism: Dehalococcoidia bacterium (assembly GCA_030613665.1). Lineage (GTDB taxonomy): Bacteria > Chloroflexota > Dehalococcoidia > Dehalococcoidales > RBG-16-60-22 > E44-bin89. The sequence goes on along the minus strand of JAUWLN010000071.1, from coordinate 3,634 downwards.
GCGAATGTCTCGGGGTAGCAATCTAAATCTATATTCCGCGGCCAGGTGTTGCTTTTGGGATTTTTGAAAGATAGGTCTGCGCTTTTTGCAGTGTCTCCGGATTTTTGCAAAAGCAGAACCTGATTATAAATTGTCCGTAGCTGGGGTTGGAATAAAACGAACTTCCCGGCACTGTGGCGATTCCAATGCTCTTTATCAGGAAGAAAGCAAGCTCCAGAGAGTTCTGCAATTGATGTTGCCGTATGAGGTCGGCACATTCGCACATGATGTAGTAAGCCCCGGCGGGCTTATAAGGGTGTAAATCGGTTTCCTGGAGAGAGGAACAAAGGGTATCCCGGGCATTCTGATAGAACTCCGCCAGCCATCGATAGTAGTCTTCACCCAGCGACAGGGCAAAGGCGGCCCCTGCCTGCAAAGGTGCCGCAGCGCCCACAGTTAAGAAATCGTGGACCTTTCTTATTTCTCTGGTTATTCGGTCGCTGGCAATAACCCAGCCGACCCGCCAGCCGGTCAGAGAATATGTTTTCGAGATTGAATTTATGGTAATAGACCGCTCTTCCATCTCGGGAAAAGAGGCAATCGACAGGTGTCGGTGGCCGTCAAGCAGAATATGTTCATATATCTCGTCAGTAACCGCGATGGCGTCATTTTTAATACAAAGCTCGGCAATGAAACGAAGTTCCTTTTCGCTGAATACTTTCCCGGTGGGGTTATTGGGGGTATTGATGACGATTGCCTTGGTTTTAGCATTAAAGAGACTTTCAAGCTCGTTAAAATCAAAAGACCAATCAGGCGGGCTCAATCGAATGTATCGCGGCGTTGCTCCCGAAAGAAGACAATCCGGGCCGTAATTTTCATAGAAAGGCTCGAAGATTATTATCTCATCCCCGGGATTTATAATTGCCTTGAGAGATGCCATCATGCCTTCTGTCGCCCCACAGGTTACGGTGATATTCTTATGCGGGTCTGCTTTAATGTGATTGTGACGGAGAGTTTTCGCGGCAATGGCTTCTCGGAGCGGCGCAGTCCCCCAGGTAATGGCATACTGGTTCATATCTTTATTTATGGCTTCGATGGCGGCTTGCTTGATAGACTCGGGGGCGGGGAAATCGGGGAAGCCTTGCGCCAAGTTTATACTTCCCGGATGCTCCAATGCCACCCGTGTCATATCCCTTATGATGCTCTCGGTAAATTGTCCGGTTATCTTGGATAAGTCCATTTACTTTCCACCGCTGCTTTAATAAATATAATAAAAATAGCCCATGAAAGGCTATTATTAATAAGACTACATAGACCGCCCCAGGTTTGTCAATATCAGGTTAATGTTAACTGGCTAAACGGAACAAGAAATTGCGACCGGAGCCTGAAAACTTGGGCTTTAATGACCTGAACAAAATCAGAGGTCGTACCACTACCATTGTATCCTCAACTTTACCACGCACCAACCCCTGTTATTACCTTATGCAGTACCTGTTCCAGTTTCGAGGTTTTGTAGGGCTTAACAACTACACCCTTAAAGCCGTATTTCTCAGCCTGAATACTGATATTTATATAATTTTATATAATTCTCCTCCTGTATTTCGCCAGTTGGCAAAAAAAGATATCCCGGAAGATTGATAAAAAAGTACCAGGACGCGGTTTATCAGGCGAGCAAGACGGTATCCTGGTAGCCTGGGGCCTGTGTGCGCCACCCTGTCTGCTCACTGAGAAATGAAGCAAAGGCGAGAGCGGCCTTTTCCTCGCCGTGGGTGGCGAAGACGCAGCGGGGCGGCGTACGCATGTCGGATAGCCAGGCCAGAAGACCATCGCGGTCGGCATGAGCGGAAAATCCGTCTATCTTGTCGATACGCGCCCTTACCGGGTAGGTCTCCCCGAATAGTCTGACCTGTCTGGCTCCGTCCAGAAGTTGTCTGCCCAGCGTTCCCTCCGCCTGATAGCCAGTGAACAGGACGGTGTTCTCGGGTCGAGTGATGTTATTCACCAGATGGTGCTTTATACGGCCACCTGTCACCATGCCGCTGCCAGCTATTATTACGGCGCTCCCTTTTATCAAGTTGATTGCCTTGGACTCCTCCGCAGTTTGCACCATCTTCAGGTTGTCAAAACCGAAGGGTGAATTCCCCTGGCGCAAGTGCTGCATCATCTCTCTGTCGAAAAGTTCGGCATGGCGCTTGAAGACCTCGGTGATGCGTATGGCCATGGGACTATCCAGGAAAACGGTTACCGGCGGGATTTCGTCACGCAGGAAGAGGTCGTTCAAATGGTAGAGTAGCTCCTGGCTGCGTTCCAAAGCGAAGCTGGGCACAATGATGTTGCCACCTGCCTTTACGGTCTCGTTGATGCAGTCACGCAGCTGTACCTGAATATCAATATTCCTGTGTTCGGCGTGGGTGCGGGTACCGTAAGTCGATTCGATGACTACATAATCTGCCTCGTGGAAAATGGCCGGGTCATTTATAATAGGACGGTCCGGTTCGCCAACATCACCGGAGAAGAGGATGCGGCGCTTCTCACCGTCCAGGGTTATATTAATGGCGATTGTTGCCGAGCCGAGCACGTGGCCGGCATCGTAAAAGCATCCATCAACGCCGTCTTTCACCCTGATACAGTTATCATATTCTACGGCGGCGAAATGGGGTTCAACCGCTTCCGCGTCGCGGGTCGTATATAGCGGTACTTCCGGATAAGGCCCACGGCGCCCCTCGCGCCGGTGGCGCCTCGCCTTGTAGGCCGCGTCTTCTTCCTGCAGGTGTGCGGAGTCAAGCAGTATGATTTGGGCTATCTCGGCTGTTGCCTGCGTGCAGAATATCTTGCCCCGGTAGCCATCGCGCACCAGCTTGGGTAACAAGCCGCAGTGGTCCAGATGGGCATGAGTCAGAAAGACAGCATCGATTTCATCGGGTCGGAAAGCAAACGGATTCCAGTTCCGGTACTGATATTTGCGCTCCTGGTACAGCCCGCAGTCAACCAGCACGCGGACATCACCAACCTCCAGCAGATAGCAGGAGCCGGTGACGTTGCGCGCCGCACCCAGAAATGTAAGTTTAGCCCGCATATATCATTAAACCCTTACCTCACGATATGTCTCAAGTGTGCCTGTTCCAACTGCCGTCCGGTGAAGCATATATATATTGATGTTCAGTTTCCCAGCACCTCTTTGGCGGCAAGGCCTATCCGGGCAAAATTGTCCACTACGGTGGCTCCCGCTGCGGCCAGCGATTCCATTTTATTCGAGGCTTTGCTGGCATTACCGCTGATGATGGCTCCGGCGTGTCCCATCCTTCTTCCCGGTGGCGCCGAAATACCGGCGATGTAAGAAATCACCGGCTTGGTCATCTGCTTGCGGATAAATTCCGCAGCCTCCTGCTCACCGGTACCTCCGATTTCGCCTATGAGCACCACGGCCTCTGTCTCCGGGTCTTCCTGGAAAAGCTGCAATATGTCCACAAAGCGGCTGCCCGGCAGGGGGTCGCCGCCCAGTCCCACGCACGTGGACTGCCCCAGATCCTGTTCGGTCAGCTGGGCGACCGCTTCATAGGTCAATGTTCCGCTGCGCGATACCACTCCCACGTTCCCCGGTTTATGGATATAACCGGGCATGATGCCTATTTTGCATTTAGCCGGTGGGGAAATA
>JAUWLN010000162.1 GCA_030613665.1 Dehalococcoidia bacterium | reverse complement strand
AAGCTGGCTCAGAATATTGTCTTCACCTTCACCGCCAAACAGCTGGTTCATGTCGGCTTCGGTTAAAGTCCATTCATCGGGTATTGCTAGCTCTATGGCAGGCTGCACCAGACTGCCAACGTCTATGCCCACCAGGTCTTTGAACCCCTGATAGGAGATTTTAAATGGCCGGCACAGGACGTTTTCCCAAGATGGGTCAGACAGCAGTTCCAGCAGATGTGCCCCCGAACACACCGGCAGGTCATCGAAAGCACTCTCCACTTTCACATCTGCGAGACGGCTGAGTGCTTCTGCTATTTCCGGCTTTTGGTCGGCCAGAGGTATCGTCAATTCGAGTTCGTCCTGTTCTCCTTTTAGATAGGCGAATATCTGGCTGACTATATCTCCCACCAGCACCTGATACCAATCCAGGGTAAGTATATCCTTGGCAGTCGCAATGATTTCATCATCGGTCAGCTCTATGCCGAACGGCAGCTCGATTACTTCCCCAAGGTTCTGCGTTATTGCCTCTGCCAGCATATCGACAACCAGGCTGTCATAAGTTTCCGGCTTCGACAGAAAATCAATCAGCGCCCCTTCCAGTTTATTGAGCGGTTCCGTCAGGTCTATTTCAAGCGTGAAATGCTCAGTTTCTTTGGTGAGGTAGGGCATCATTTCATCTATGGCACTATCCAGTTGTGCCAGCAGCCAATCCTCGGGCACTACCCGGCGCAGCATCGTCTCCATCTCTTCCTCGGATATGGCTAACATGGCCGACATTTCATCTTCCGCCGGCACTATTTCACCGATAATTAATTCAATAAGCTGCTCGTAGAGCACCGGGAAAACACCTTCCCTGTGCAACAGGCTCTTTAATGCCCCGGCTCCAGCCTCAACCCTATCCTTCAGCTGAATGGTGATACTTAAGGTATCCGTTTCCCCTCAGGCGTAGGGCACCACTTCGTTGACAGCATGCTCAACCTGTGACTGAAGCCATTCCGGCGGCACCGTTTGCCTGACCACGTCAACAAGATGAGGCTTGAACGGCGAGATGATAGCGCCGACCCCCTCTGCATCCTCACCCATCCCGAATTCTTCCAGCGCCGCCGGCAGCACATCATCGTAAATGAAATGGTACACGTCCGCCTGGTGCAGCTGCTCCGCGTAGAAATCAGGGTTGCCAACAGTACCGTTGACACGGAAGGCGACCATCACCAGCACCGACAGAATGATGAAGACAACGGCCAGTAGTACAGCAGTGGCTCTACGTAACCATATCATACGTTTTTGTGCTCATTTATTATGCTGAGATAGTTTACCTGCCTGCCAGGCCATCGGTCAAATTCTGTTCATGCATCTTGCTAGCTACCATAGCTAGTGATAGAATGCTTGATAGAGGCGTAAGATATGACACTGCGCAGAAAGACGCTGCTTATAATCGCCGGGACGTTCTACGGTGTAATCATATTGCTCTTCTTCATCTCCAGCAATATTCTGCTGGAAAGCTATACTGACCTGGAAAAACAGAGCGTCCAGCGGGACGTGGAACGGGTACTGACAGCTCACTCACAGGAGCTGTCCAACCTGGAGACCACAGCCGCTGACTGGGCCGCCTGGGATGCTACCTATCATTTCGTTGCCGGTCACAATGAAGAGTACATCAGGTCAAACCTCACCGATAACACGTTCACTGCACTGAGCCTGAATCTGATGCTCTATATGGACACTTCGGGGCAAATCGTTTTCGGCAAGGCGTTCGACCTGAAGAAAAAGGAGGAGATACCGCTGCCACAAAGCATCCCTGAATATCTGGCCGGCCACGACTTTCTGGTTACCCATAAGGACACCGAAAGCAGTTACGCCGGCATCATCGTGCTTCCAGAAGGCCCCATGCTGATTGCTTCCAATCCCATTCTGACCAGTGAAGATGAGGGCCCTATCCGGGGGACGATGATAATGGGAAGGTATTTAAATACAACCCGGGTTGATAAACTGGCTGAAATCACGCTGCTCTCCATAACCACTTATGATTTTAAAGACCCCCGGGTTCCTCCCGACGTTTCCGCCGCCCGTTCCTCCCTCTCGGCAGTGTCTCCAGTTTTCGTCCAGCCCCTTGGGGAAGAGGCTATTGCCGACTACACATTTATTGAAGATGTCAACGGTCTCCCGGCCTTGATGCTCAGAGTTGATACGCCCAGAGACATCTACCACCAGGGACAGTCCACCATTTTCTATCTAATCCTGACCATTATCGGTGTCAGCCTGGCTTTTGGTCTGGTAACTCTCCTGCTGCTGGAGAAGCAGGTCCTTTCCCGTCTTTCCCATTTGAGCAGAAGCGTCAGCGACATCGGAACCAGCGGGAAAATTTCTGCGCGCGTATTAGTGCCAGGAGCAGATGAACTGGCCAAGCGCGGCGCCACCATCAATGGCATGCTGGGGGCGCTGGAACAATCAGAAGCTGAACTGCGTGATAGTGAAGAACACTATCGCCTGCTGGCGGAAAATGCCACTGACGTCATCTATGTCACAGACCTGAATCTTAAATTCACCTACGTCAGTCCATCGGTAACGCTCCTCACCGGCCTTAGCGTTGCAGAAGCCGTCTCCCTTGTCACTGGATGAAATCCTTACCCCTGCTTCCTTAAACCATGCCATGGATGTTTTTACTGAAGAAGCGGACAAGGAAAGCGAAGAGATAAAAGACACCAGCCGTTCCAGGACACTGGAGCTTGAGGTAAAACGCAAAGATGGTTCCACCGTCTGGACCGAAGCAACAATGACCGCCATCAGAGATTCGGCTGACAATGTTATCGGTATACTCGGCGTCGCCCGTGACATCACCGAGCGCAAGAAAGCGGATGCACAGCTGCAAGAATTGTACCGGGAAGAGAAGGGGTTACGGCAGGACCTGGAAGCGGAAATCAACAAGAGGGTGGAGTTCACCCGTGCCCTGGTGCACGAGCTCAAAACACCGATTACCCCAGTGCTTGCTTGCAGCGATCTGCTGCTTGAAGAGATTAAACAGAAAGGTCCGATGTTGGATCTGGCACAGAGTATCAGCCAGGGTGCTTATAATTTGAACCAGCGGATTGATGAACTGCTTGACCTGGCTCGCGGGGAGGTGGGGATGCTACACCTCAATCCCGAATCGATTGATTCCGGACAATTGCTCCGCAGCATTGTGGATAGCGTCAGGCCGCTGGCCCGGAAGAACGGGCATCTGCTGTATGCCAAGCTGCCCCGTTCCCTGCCTGTCATCCAGGCTGATGAGGACCGCTTGCGACAGGTGGTGCTCAACCTGCTCAACAACGCCTTTAAGTTCACCCCATCCGGAGGCAGCATAACGGTGAAGGCCGAAAAAGATAATACCTCCATGGTGGTTACAATTCAGGATACGGGTCGCGGCATAAGAAAAGAAGAACAGGAGAGGCTCTTCGAGCCCTATCAGCAACTGGAGGCGGAAAGGACCCGCCTCAGCGGACTGGGACTGGGATTGAGCCTCTCCAAGAAGCTGGTGGAGTTGCACGGCGGCCAGATATGGGTGCAGAGCGAGAAAGGCAAGGGCAGTACCTTTAGTTTTTCCATACCCCTGAAA
>JAUWLN010000088.1 GCA_030613665.1 Dehalococcoidia bacterium | reverse complement strand
GAGCCATCGAACACAATAGAAGAGAACTCTTCTGGCAAATCACCTAGAGAAGTCTAGGTTTATGGTAAAATAGGCTCCTGACTCAACTGCCAGACGCCTTGTGATCTTAGCACAGGGCAGTTCACTATTTCCCTGTAGGTGTTTTGTACTCGTAACCGCAAACCAGGTATTGTGGGGGATTCGCATACTTCGAGTTGTCGCAATCACTTTTTAAGGGACAACGCACCTCAACGGTTCCGTCTGAATGTGTAATCAATAGAGCCTGAACTGGTGGGTCATCCATAAAATGTGACATGCACATCGAATGACAGGTTACTAGTTGAGTTGATACCACATTGGATTGTTGATTCATTTTTACCTCATGCGGTTGTGGTTCAAATTCTTACTTTCCCAGTTCCTTGGCAATTATCACAGGCGACTTTAATGGTAGCTCCAGTTATTCTTGGCATATTTGGGTCTGGTTTCTTTACAACGCCAGTTCCACCGCAGACTTTGCATGTTACAATAGGCGACATTTTGCACCTCCTTGGAAGTATATATAGCTAGAATTTGTTACCACTGCACAATCATCACGGGGATGAATAGTTAGCTTCAAAATTTATTACCATTGAACAAACATCGGCATGACGACGTGGAGATAGTTATCCACGCCCACAGGGCGGAGGACGCCCGGGCTGGAGGGATTGGTTGTTTCCAGCGCTACCTGGGTCTCGCGGAGAACGCTGAGGACCTCGGTGAGATATTTGCCGTTAAAGGCGACCTTAGACTCCTCGCCTTCAACCGTAGCATCGATTTCTCCGACGTCATCACCTATCTCTTCGGAGCGCGCGGAAACGGTCAGCTTGCCCGGAGTTTTGGCTGCCCCCGGGGTTATTACAAGGCGAACGATGCCGCTGCCGTCGCGGGCAAAGATGGACGCTGTCTTCGTGGCTCTCAGAAATTCGTCAACGCTGACTATCATGCGCGTATTGAAACTCTGGGGGATTAGCTGTGTGTAATTGGGGAACGTCCCCTGGACGAGTTGAGAGACAATCTCAATGTCTTTCAAACGGAACAGCGCCTGGCTCTTATTCGGGTTCACCGTTATTTCCACCGCTTCTTCCTGGTCGGCTGTCAGGCGGTTCAGTTCGGCGAGGGTGCGGGCGGGGATAATGACCTCGGTTGGTTCTTCTACGGGCGTGGCGAGCGGTAAGCGAAAGACGGCCAGTCTGAAACCGTCGGCCGCCGCCAGTGTCAATGAATCATCCTTGAACTGGGCGTCGACGCCGGTAAGTACCGGCCGTGACTCCTCGATGGCAGCGGCAAAGGCAACCTGGTTAATGGCCTGCTGCAAGGCGTCTACCTCCACCTTGGTGGTAACTCCCTTATCGACCTTGGGTATGGGGGGAAAATCCTTGGCATCTATGCCGCTTATTCGTGCCTCGAAGCGGGCACATTTCAGTTCCAGTGTCTTGGTGCGCGGCGAAAGGCTGATGTCTATCTTGTCGTTGGGCAAAGAACTGATAAACTCGGTGAGCAGCCGGGCGGGAACGGTGATGGCGCCCTCCTCTTCTATCTTGGCGCCAATCCAGCAGGTAATGGCCATTTCCAGGTTGGTGGCGGCAAGCTTAAGGCGAGACTGGTCGGTGGTGATGAGGATATTATTGGTAATGGGCAGGGTGGTCCGGGCAGCAACCGCTCTGCCTACCACATTAAGTCCGTGATTCAAATTCTCCTGAAGACATGATAATTTCATGGTTATTACCCCCAATTAATTCTGTGGTGGAATAGTATATAACAATTATCGGTTCTATTCAAGGGTTATGGTGCCGCTTTTGCCGCCGCTTTTTCTGATGAGGCGAATATTTTCTATCTTCATGCCCCGGTCGACCGCCTTGCACATATCGTAGATGGTGAGGGCGGCGATGGCGGTGGCGGTCATGGCTTCCATTTCGACCCCGGTCTTCCCGGTACTCTCAACGGTAGCGGTGATTGCCACCGTGCTTTCTTTGTCATCAATATCGAATTCAACCCTGACGTCGCTGATAAGGATGGAATGGCAGAGCGGTATCAGGTTCGGGGTCTGCTTGGCGGCCATGATGCCGGCGAGCTGAGCCACGGAGAGCACGTCTCCTTTTCCCACCTGCCCCGTCTTTATCAGCTCCAGAGTGGCCGGCTGCATCCTGACCAGGCCCCTGGCGACCGCCTGCCGGTGGGTATCCGGCTTTTCAGTGACGTCAACCATTCTGGGACGACCCGATTCGTCCATGTGTGTCAGTTTTTTCATAATTACCCTCCCACCTGGGAGAACGGGCGGTCCTGCGGCACGCAGCCCTGGGCAAGTTTATGCTGTCGCGGCTTACTGTCCACCGCCCTTTTTATCAGTTTTTTCAGTCCTTCGGCCGATATTCCCTGTCGCAGTGGGTGGCGCAGGTCAACTTCTCGTTCGCTCAACAGGCAGGGTCGGAGCTTGCCATCGGCGGTGAGGCGGAGGCGGTTGCAGTGAAAGCAGAAATGCTGGCTGACCGGGGTGATGAAGCCGATGGTACCTTTTGCCCGGGGCAGGCGGTAGTATTTAGCGGGACCGTTGCCTTTGACGGTAGAGGGTTCTAGCTCACCAAGCGCCGCCAGATGTTCCTGCATCTCCTTGACCGGAACGAAAGACGAGTCGGCCATTTCCCGGTTGAAGGGCATTTGCTCTATGAATCGAACGTGCCAGCCTTCGCCTATCGTCTTTCGGGCAAAGTCGAGCAATTCATCATCGTTGCTCCCGGCCATAACCACCACATTGATTTTTATCGGGTTGAGCCCGGCGGCACCGGCGGCGTTTATGCCTTCCAGCACGCTATCCAGGTCGCCGCCGCGGGTGATGAGTTTGAATTTGTCCGGTTTGAGCGTATCCAGGCTGATATTCACCCGGCGCAGTCCGGCTGCCTTCAGCTCGTCGGCGTATTGAGCCAGCAGGGTACCGTTCGTGGTGAGGGCGATATCGTCTATGGCTTCTATCTGGGCCAGCATCCGTATCAGGCTGGAAAGACCGGTGCGTACCAGCGGTTCGCCGCCGGTAATCCTCACCTTTTTGATACCCAATTCGGCTGCGGTCACCGCAATCTGGTATATCTCCTCATAGCTCAGGATATCTTCGTGTGGCAGCAGGTTAATGCCCTCGGCGGGCATGCAGTAGATACAGCGCAGGTTGCATCGGTCGGTGACTGAGATGCGCAGATAGTCAACGGGGCGCTGAAACGAGTCGGAAAGTCCGGTCATATAATGCTATGTCTCCTGTAAAGATAGGCTTTTATTAAAATACCATATTTCGCAGGACCTGTGCTGCTTTTCTGGCAGCCTGTCCGCGGTGGCTGATTTTATTTTTCTGCTCAAGGGGGAGCTCGGCCATGGTTTTATCCAGCTCCGGCAGATAGAAAATGGGGTCGTAGCCGAAACCTTGCTCTCCGCGCGGCTCAAAAGTGATAAGGCCGGGGCATTCGCCTGAGCAGAACTCTACTTTACCATCGGGCGTGGCCAGGGCAATTACGCACCGGAAACGGGCCGTCCTCTTCTCCCGGGGCACGCCGTCAAGTCGCTGGAAGAGGTACTCAATGCGAGCCCTGGCGGGGGCGTTTTCTCCGGCGTAGCGGGCGGAAAGCCTCCCCGGTTCCCCTCCCAGGGCATCTACTTCCAGCCCGGAGTCATCGGCCAGGGTGAGCAGCCGGCTTTCTCTGGCGGTGACGGTCGCTTTTAGGCGGGCGTTTTCCTCCAGGCTCTCGCCTGTTTCCTCAACCTCAATCGAGAGACCCTGTTCGGCCAGGGTCACCAGTTCGTAATCAAGGTCGAGGAGCAGGCTCCGGTACTCCCGCACCTTGGCCTGGTTATTGGTGCCGAGAAGAAGCTTGGGACGCAAGAATAACTCCAGTGAATTCCCAGCCTTTAACTGGTCAGGTCCTCGACCGACATTGCCGACATGGTCATCGTTTGCAGGGTGCCCCTTGAGCCGAGTTCAATCGCCACTTTGGAGATGGCTTTATCGTCCGGCGCTTCCAGGATATTTATGAAATCGTATAGTCCAAGGAGGGCGTATTGAGCCAGTATTTTGACTCCCATGGATTCGACTTCTTTGTTCACTTCCTGGAGTCTTTTGGGATTCGACTTGAGTGTCTTCCTCCCCTCGTCGGTCAACGTGGTCAGCATAACATAAACAGCCATTGTCTCACCCCCATGTTACAGTGTATTACTTAATCTTATCGCTGATGACGAACCCCGTCAAGGGCAATGAGCCGCTACGCCTAACTCATCAGTATTCAATGCCTTTACGCGCTTTCACTCCCTTGTCGTACGGGTGTTTTATTTTAGTCATCTCGGTAACGAGGTCGGCGCGTTCGATAACGGCGGCTTCGGCATAGCGGCCGGTCAAAATAAGCTCCACTTCCGGCGGCTTTTCCTCGATAAGCTTTAGCACGTCGCCAGGCGGTATGAGCTTGAAATAAACGGCGATGTTGACTTCGTCAAGCACTACCAGGTCATATTTACCGCTCAGCATCGCTTCGCGGGCCGCCTTTAAGGCCAGCTCTGCCTGCTTTATTTCCTCAGGGTCAATCTCTCTGTCGCCTATAAGGCACCTGAGACCAAAACTGGCCACCTCCACGCCGGGTAATTTGGGCAGGGAGCTGAACTCGCCGTAGGGGTATTTCCCTTTCATGAAGAAAACAATGAAGACCTTGAGGCCGTGGCCGGCAGCCCGTAATACTGAACCCAGTGCGGCCGAGGTCTTGCCTTTGCCGTTGCCGGTGAAGACCTGTATTAAGCCTTTTCTTTCTTTCTTGCTGACCAAACAAACCCCTGTGATGCCTGTGTGCTGACTCATTAAGGGGAACGGCATCATTTTATTTCCTTGGTGCCGAGGGTGGGACTCGAACCCACAAGGATTGCTCCAGCGGATTTTAAGTCCGCTGCGTCTGCCAATTCCGCCACCCCGGCCAAAGCTAAATTTGAGAAGTTACCCCCTCTTTTTGGTAAATTTGACGCTAATTTGGCGATGTAATTTTCATTTTCACTCCGTTTATGCCTGGAGGCAGCACTTCGTCTAGTAACGCCATAGCATCCTCTTGCATCCCCTCTATTATATGACTGTAAACGTCCATAGTAAAGGCTACCGAGCTATGCCCCAGGGCTTCAGAGATAACTTTAGGCTTTGCCCCACGCAGTAACATAAGGCTGGCAAAGGTGTGTCTCAGGTCGTGGAAGCGCACACCATTAAGGCCCGCCTGCTTTGCTAATCTGGCAAAGTCATGGCTTACTATCCCGGGGTCTAGCGGTTTGCCGTCTACACGGGCCAAAACGAGGTCGTCTAAAGTAAGCTGCTTGCCTAACTCACGGAAAAGCTGTTCCCTCTCCGTTCGGTATTCTCTCAAGAATAATGCCAGCTTCGGGGTCATGGCAACCCGGCGCCGACTGTGAGTCGTCTTTGGCTCTGTGAACTTACATATACCACGCCTCTTGTATAGCACCTGGCTAACCGATATTGAGAGCATATCAAGGTCAACATCTCGCCACCTTAAGCCTAATAGTTCAGCCTGTCTAAGTCCCGTGCTCACGGCGGTATAGTATAATGGGTAGTAATAGCTATCCTTTGCTACGCCAAAAAGGATTTCAACCTCACCGGGCGTTAGTGTCCGCATAGCCTTCCCTTTCCAGGACGGGGCGTCCACAAGCTGGCAGGGGTTACGGGCTAAATAACCTTGCCTGACGGCATACTTCAGGGCTTGCGATAATAGCCTATGATGCTTTGCCACCGTCCGGGGTGATAGCTTTTCGACAGCCTTGCCGTAATAGCTCTGTATTGCCTGGGGGTGAAGGTGCTTTAATTGAATTTGCCCTAAAGCTAGTAGGTGGCACTCTATAATGCTCTGATAGCCGTCTAGCGTGCGCTGAGAGCAGTTAGTCTTAACATATCCTTCAAGCCAGTTATGAAGGTGTTCTGCCACTGTGAGACGACCTGGCGGGACATATATGCCCTTCTCTAGGCTGACAAGTAATTCATTAAGCCTCTTTTGGGCGTCACCCTTGCGACCGTGTATTGTCTCAAAGTGACGGTGATATTTGCCGTCTGGGCCAGTGCCCATATAAACTGTGATTTGCCAGGACTCACCCCTCTTGCGTATGTGTCCCCTCATTTTGTGCCTCCTTTTGTTGTTTATGCCTTTTATAGTACGCTTTTTGACGGCAGGTATTACTGCAATAGAAGCTAGAGCGAGTTAACGCTACTTCTTTCCACTCACGGCATTGGTCACATTGGCGAACTCTTACGTTGCCTGTAATCTCCATCAAAAACATGACCCATAAAGCGGATAGGAGTGAGTCCGGGAAAAGGTATATATTGTCCTCAAGTAAAGGCAATATTTGCGGTGCTACATGCCCTTTAAGTCGTCTGTTTACCTCTCCACAGATGTAGTACTTGGCTGGCTCAATGGTGTCCCCCCGCCGCCAACGCTGAAATAACTCGCGGTCGAACGGCTGGCGCCGACTCGCTATAAGATGAAAAGTAGCGCGATGACCCCTTGGGTCCTTTAACGGGTAAATCTCCCACCCCCTTCGAGTTTCGTTATACCGGCTTCCCATCCAGAGCTTTACTTGGTCATTATTGGACCAAATGATTACTTGGCCAAGTTTACCTGCGTCCCTATTCTGCACCATGTCCCACAGGCACAGTAGACTTCCTAACTCCATCATCTCCACTTTCCACCGATGTATTGATTCTCCAAAAGTAGCTCCGCCACCTCTATGAGGTACAAGCACGACGTAGTGCCCGAGTATTCCATGTTTGTTGGCGAAGGTAATTATCGCATCTTCGCTTGGCGATAGGCTCGCAAATTTTCGGTGCAATACCTTGTTCTCTAGTGGCGTGTACTGCCACTGCTCCTTTCCCCAAGGTACGAGCCAAGGAGGTGACTTGTCAGCTTCCGTATAATCTCCCCACTCAACTACTGTGTCCGGTTCTACCTGCAACTTTACTTCATCAAATAACCGATAGCCACCATCAGACACGGACCAGAGGAAAGCATAGGGACCAGAAGTCATGTCCCGAAATTGGATATTCTTCTCTTTGTTACGCATATTGTTAC
>JAUWLN010000060.1 GCA_030613665.1 Dehalococcoidia bacterium | reverse complement strand
TAACCCCTGTGCGCTCATCCCCGATTTTTTCAGGTAGTCAGCCGTCCCCTGCGCGCATACCCGCACGTTGTCAAAGGTGAAATCACGGGCGATAATGCCCCGCCAGCCGTCCGTACCAAACGTTATCTCATTTTTCATTTGCGCTATCCCTCTCCTGGTAATACATCTCGAAAACCGTAGGAGTCCCTGGAAACAGTCCTGCCCAGGGTGTACGGTATGCTCTTCCGGAAAATAGGTCCGGCGAAAACAAAGGAATGGAACTCACCGTTTTCACCACCGGGGTCAACTCCGGGCGGAAGCTCAGCCAACAAACGCTCGTCGAATACCCTGCCCAGAAAGCTCTTCGGCATCGCTTTGGTATTGACACAGGTGAGAACCGCTCTGAAACCCAGGGCAATGAACGACTGCGCGAGCTCACCGGTATCACGACCCCAGATGGGCAGAATGGGCGTCATTCCCACTCTGGCCAGGTTCTTTTCCCGGTACTCTTTTATCCACTCCAGAAAAATGTCACCGAAAACCACGCGCTCGATGCCGTCTGATTTCGCCTGACCGAGAACATCCATCAGGCGGGATTCATACTCTTCTTCCGAGCAGTCCCTGGGTATCGGTATCTTTATCAGGGGCAGGCCCAGCGCCTGCGCCTGCCGTTCCAGCATTTCCCGTCGTACACCATGCATGCTCACCCGGTCGTGGTGCTCATTTATCGAGGTGAGCAAAGACGCCACCTGATACCTGCCGCTTCGCTGTATTTCATAAAGGCTGAGGGCACTGTCTTTACCCCCGCTCCAGGATACGATGACTTTTTCCATCATAGATAAACAGTTTATGATTATAAATCTCTGCCAATCGACCTGGCAATCGCTTTCAATTCTGTCATCAGCCGGGCGAAGTCGGATATGGTCAGCGACTGCAGGCCGTCCATCAGCGCTTCCTTCGGATTGGGGTGGACTTCAATGAGGATGCCATCGGCGCCGGCCGCCACCGCGGCTTTGGCGATTGCCGGCACCAGCGAGTAGTGCCCGGCAGCATGGCTGGGGTCGACAATCAATGGCAGGTGGCTGGACTTCTTTATCACCGGTATCGAAGAGATATCCAGTGAAAAACGGACGCTGTCCTCAAATGTCCTGATACCACGCTCACCGAGAATGACCTGGTTATTGCCCTCGGCCAGCAAATAGTCAGCGGCGGTCAGCCATTCCGTGACGGTGCTGGAAAAACCGCGTTTCAGCAGAACCGGGCGTTTGCTCTTCCCCACCTCGGTTAGCAGGGCGAAATTCTGCATGTTGCGGGCACCAACCTGAAGGATATCCGCCGATTTGACTCCCCGCGCAACGTCATGCGGGTCAACCACCTCGGGTATCACCGGCATACTGAAGGTCTCTCTCGCTTTAGCCAGCAGGTCCAGCCCCGCCTCCTCCAGGCCCTGAAAGCTGAACGGAGAGGTGCGTGGCTTAAAGGCCCCGCCGCGCAAAACGGCTGCTCCCGCCTCTTTCACCGCCCCGGCCACTTCCATAAGCTGCTTCTCATTCTCCACCGCGCAGGGGCCGGCCATTACCACGACACGTTTACCGCCGACCTGCACCCCGCTCACGTCCACCAGGCTGTCCTCAACCTTGAACTCGCGAGAGGCCAGCTTGTACGGCTTCATGATACGGGTAACGCTTCCCACACCGGGGAGAACGGCAAAAGTATCCGTTGGCACCTGCCCGGTATTGCCTCCCAGGATGGCAATTACTATCTTGTCCGTGCCCATGTTCAGCTGCACCTGAAAGCCAAACGACTTGGCACGCTGCACCACGCCGTCAACCTGCTGAACTTCAACGCCCCGCTCCATCTCCACTATCATTTCTGTTTCACCTCCACCCCCGTTATAACTCCTACTGGACAGAAGCCTCTTTTTTCAGCGTATCAGCCTTGTCCGTCTTCTCCCAGGGGAGGTCAAGGTCGTCCCGGCCGAAGTGCCCGTAGCAGGCGGTCTGGCGGTAAATGGGGCGGCGCAGGTTCAGATACCTGATGATGGCGCCCGGCCGCAGGTCAAAGTGCTTGTTAACCAGCCCCAGGAGCACTTCATTGCTGACTTTGCCCGTGCCGAAGGTTTCGATGGAAATGGAGAGGGGATGAGCAACGCCGATGACGTAAGCGACCTGAATCTCCAGCCGCTCCGCCAGCCCCGCCACCACCAGGTTCTTGGCCACGTAGCGCGCGGCATACGCCGCCGAACGGTCGACCTTGGTCGGGTCTTTCCCGGAAAAGGCGCCACCGCCGTGCCGGGCAATGCCGCCATAGGTATCTACCAGTATCTTCCGGCCGGTAAAGCCGGTGTCTGATACCGGCCCGCCAATGACGAACCGGCCGGTGGCATTGACGTAGTACTGAGTTTCCTTGTCCAGAAGCGCCGGCGGGACCACTTTATTGACCACGTGCTCGATAATGTCACGCTTCATCTTCTCATGAGACGGGTCATCGTCGTGCTGGGCACCGATGACCACATTTGTTATGCGGACCGGCTTTCCGTTACTGTACTCCACGGTAACCTGAGACTTGCCATCGGGCCGGAGATAGGGCAACGTCCCGTCCTTCCTTACCTCGGCCAGACGACGGCACAGCTTGTGCGACAGGGAAATCGGCAGCGGCATCAGTTCCGGCGTCTCATTGCAGGCAAAGCCGATCATCATTCCCTGGTCGCCCGCCCCGATTTCATCCGTTTCGGTGGCCGAGGTGCTGGTCTTGGCCTCCAGCGATTTATCAACGCCAAGCGCAATGTCCGCCGACTGCTCGTTTATCGAGACCATCACGCCACACGACTGGTACTCGAATCCGTACTCGGGGCGGACATATCCGATATCACGAACCACCTGCCGGGCTATCTGCGGTACATCCACGTAGCAGTCGGTGGTAATCTCCCCCATGACAATAACTACCCCGTTGGTCACCGCCGTCTCGCACGCCACCCGACCGTAGGGGTCTTGTGCCATGATTGCATCCAGTATGGCATCTGATATCTGGTCGCAAATCTTGTCCGGGTGCCCTTCGGCAACCGATTCCGATGTCAGCAGGTATTTGGACGAACTCGCAAAACTACTGGGCATCTTTCCCTCCAAATGAGTAATCGGATATATCTCTAAGTTCCCTCTTCCCAGCTCGTCAGATATTTTCTCTGCTCTTCCGTCAGGCTGTCAATCTCAACGCCCATCGCGGCAAGTTTCAGCCGGGCGACCTCCCGGTCAATATCTTCCGGCACGGGATGGACCCTGGTCTCCAGCTTGCCCCTGTTTCTAACCAGGTGTTCAAGGCAGCGCGCCTGATTGGCGAAGCTCATGTCCATGACGCTGGCCGGATGACCTTCCGCCGCCGCCAGATTGATCAGCCTCCCCTCCCCGAGCAGGAAGATTCGGCGTCCGTCCGCCAGCAAGTATTCATCAACAAAATCACGTATCGTCCGCTTGTTTTTGGCCATCTTCTCCAGTGCCGGTATGTTTATCTCCACATTGAAGTGTCCGCTGTTGGCCAGAATGGCACCGTTCTTCATCACCGCAAAGTGGGCCTGGTCAATCACATGCTTATCACCCGTGGTGGTTATGAAAATGTCACCAACCCTGGCCGCCTCCATAAGCGGCATGACCTGGAACCCGTCCATCACCGCTTCCAGCGCCCTGACCGGTTCCACCTCAACGACGATGACGTGAGCGCCCAGGCCACTGGCTCGCATAGCCACGCCATGACCGCACCAGCCGTAGCCGCACAGGACCACCTTTTTCCCCGCCCACAGGATATTGGTGGCGCGGGTAATGCCATCGATGGTGCTCTGCCCGGTCCCGTAGCGATTGTCAAAGAGGTATTTGGTCTGCGCATCGTTCACCGCGATGACAGGGTATTTCAACTTCCCTGCCTCCGCCATACTGCGCAGGCGAATCACACCGGTGGTCGTCTCCTCAGTCCCGCCAATGACATTATCAATCATCTCCTGCCTTTTGGTATGCAGCGTGGTCACCAGGTCGGCCCCATCATCCGCGGTAAGCTGAGGTTTATGGTCTATGGCAGTATTTATGTGTTTGTAATAGGTCGCGTCATCTTCACCCTTGATGGCACTGGTCGGTATATCATACTCCACCAGCGCGGCAGCCACATCATCCTGCGTGCTCAGGGGGTTTGAAGCACAGAGAATCAGGTCAGCACCACCCGCCTGCAACGTCAACGCCAGGTTGGCCGTTTCGGTGGTGACGTGGAGACAGGCCGCAATCCGCACCTCTTTCAGCGGTTTTTCCTTTGCAAATCGCTCCCGTATCAGCCCTATCACTGGCATCTCCCGGAACGCCCATTCAATGCGCTGTCGGCCTGATTCAGCCAGTGACCGGTCTTTCACATCGTAGTTATGTAAAGTCATTGTGCTCCTTTGTCAGAAATAATGCCACGCCTTTTTATGATACAGGGGATTAAGCTTTTATTCAAGAAGATCCCCCTACTTTATAGCCGCCACCACTATGCGATATAATACTATGTACAGGGGAGCAGCAATGAAACGATTCAAGCTTATCGAGCATACCGCTGATATGGGGCTGGTCGCCTACGGGCATGACCTGGCGGAAGCGTTTGCCAATGCCGCCTATGGTCTATTCTCCATTATCGCTGACCTCGGCAATGTACAGGAAAAAGAGCCCCTCCAGGTAGACCTCAGGGAAGAGGATACGGAAACCCTGCTCTTCGAGTGGCTCAACTATTTACTCTATATCTTCGACGTTGAGATGCTGCTGCTGAAGAGGTTCGATATCGAGCATTTTGACGGCTCTGGCTTGAAGGCAACCTGCTACGGCGAAAAGTATGACCCTTCCCGCCATCGGTTGAAGACAGGAGTGAAGTCAGCCACCTATCATATGCTGAAGATTGACCGGGAGAACAATCAGGTACAGGTGATTCTGGATGTTTAGCAGGTGAAACGATGTCGCCCTGGAACGGACCGCTGGAAAAAATAGACGACTATCGCTGGCGTATACCCAGGAGCTACAAGCAGGGTATGCGCGTGCCCGGCATCATTTACGCCGATGCCGATATGGTAAAGCAAATCTGCCAGGAGCAGGCCTTGGAGCAGGTGGCCAATGTTGCCTTCCTGCCCGGCATCGTGGACTGCTCACTAGCCATGCCTGACATCCACTGGGGCTACGGTTTCCCCATCGGCGGGGTGGCGGCCATGAGAGTGGATGACGGGGTGGTATCGCCGGGGGGCGTCGGCTTCGACATCAACTGCGGCGTGCGCCTGCTGCGCACCAATCTGATGCAGGACGAGGTCATCCCGAAGATGAAGGCGCTGATGGACGCCCTGTACAACAATGTGCCCTCGGGCGTTGGCTCCAAAGGCAGAATCAGACTGAAAGGCGGGGATATCAATGAGGTGCTGAGGAAAGGTTCCCGCTGGGCGGTGGAGCGCGGCTACGGCCGACCGGAAGACCTGGAGCACACCGAGGAAAACGGCGAGATGGGCGGGGCGGATCCGTCAAAGGTCAGCGGGAGAGCCAAGGAACGCGGCACACCGCAGATGGGAACGCTGGGCTCAGGCAATCACTTCCTCGAAGTGGCGCTGGTCGATGAGATTTACGAGGCAGACGCTGCCAAGGCTATGGGCATCGACGAGGCAGGTCAGGTGATGCTCTACGTTCACTGCGGCTCGCGCGGGCTGGGACACCAAGTAGCCGATGACTACATTAAAGAGATGGTCAGGGCAATGACAAAGTACGGCATTGACCTCCCCGACCGCCAGCTTGCCTGCAGCCCGGTCAACTCTCCTGAAGGCCAGGCATACCTGGGCGCGATGCGCTGCGCCGCCAACTACGCCTGGGCCAACCGCCAGTGCATAGCGCACTGGGTAAGGGAGGCGTTCTGCCGGGTGCTGGGAGTAAAAGAGGCTGATGCCGGCCTGGAGCTTATTTACGATGTCGCCCATAATATCGCCAAGATAGAGGAACATCAGGTCAACGGCCGGAACTTGAAGCTCTGCGTGCACCGCAAGGGAGCCACCCGGGCTTTCCCCGCCGGCCACCCTGAAATACCCCCGAAATATGCGCACATCGGGCAGCCGGTGCTCATTCCCGGGGATATGGGGCGGTTCTCCTACGTGCTGGTGGGTACGGAGCAGGCGATGAAGGAGACCTTTGGCTCCACCTGCCACGGTGCCGGCAGGTTGCAGAGCCGCTCCGCCGCCAAAAGGCACCTCAGCGGGAGAGATGTTCTTGAGTCGCTGCAGTCCCGCGGCATAACGGTGCGTGCCGGCAGTTTAGCCGGGCTTGCCGAAGAAGCCCCGGAAGCCTATAAAGACGTTTCCTCGGTGGTGGGCGTCGCCCACAATGCCGGTATCTCAAAAAGGGTGGCCAGAACCAGACCGATCGGTGTCATAAAAGGGTAGAGGATTTAGCCCAACCCCACTCTTTCCTTCACCAGAGCCAGGGTCTTTTCGGCGATGGGTCTGACCTTGCCTGCTCCTTCAGCCAGCAGCCGTTCGATATGAGACGGGTCGGCGGTCAGCTCGCGGTAGCGCGCCTGCATCGGGCTTAAGCCTTCAACGACCACCTCGGCCAGTTCACGTTTCAGGTCCGCGTAGCCCTTGCCTTCGAACCGTGCCTCAATCTCTTTCCGGCCCTGCCCGGTGAATTGCTCGTAGATGACGAGCAGATTATTGACGCCGGGGCGGCTTTCGTCAAAGCGTATCTCCCGCAGCGAGTCGGTAGTCGCCCGCATGATTTTATTCCGCATATCGTCAGGGGAGTCCAGCAGGTTGATGGCGCGACCGGGCTGCTCCTCGCTCTTGCTCATCTTCTGCGTGGGGTCGTCCAGGCCCATGATGCGGGCGCCCGCCTCGGCAATAACGGCCTTCGGCACGATGAGTGTATCGCCACAGATGGAGTTGAAACGCTGGGCAACGTCCCGCGCCAGCTCCACGTGCTGCTTCTGGTCCTCCCCCACCGGCACTTCGTCCGTGTCATAGAGCAGGATATCGGCCGCCATCAGCGCCGGGTAGTCGAAGAGCGCCGTGCTGACCTCCTCCTTCTGTTTCTGCGACTTCTCCTTGAACTGGGTCATACGCCGCATCCAGCCCATCGGTATGAAGCAGTTGAGTATCCAGGTCAGCTCGGAGTGCTCATGGATGTGCGACTGGACCAGGACGCTGGCTATCTTCGGGTCAATCCCGGAGGCAATGAGCAGCGCCGCCACCTCCCGTGTCTTTGCCTTCAGTGCCTTTGGTTCCTGCGGTACGGTGATGGCGTGCAGGTCGACCACGCAGAAGATGCAGTCGTATTCGTGCTGTATCTTCACCCAGTGCTGAATGGCACCGAGGTAGTTGCCGATATGCAGGTCACCGGTGGGCTGAATGCCGGAAAAGACGCGTTTTTTCATGTGCAATCTGTGCTCCTCTTATAGAATTTAAGCCTTCCGTTATGTTTCTTATTTTACGCTGCTTCAATGGCCTTCTTCAATGCCGCCCTCGCTAAAAGTCTTGTCGAGTCCAGCACCGGCAGCGGTGAGCTTTCCTGAGTCACGATTAAAGGTATCTCCGTGCAGCCTAGGACAACGGCATCGCAGCCCCGCTCTTTCAGTTCTTTAATATTCCCGGTGAAATAGTCGCGCGCTTCGTCGGTGAAGACGCCGGCCACCAGCTCGTCCAGGATAATGGAGTTTATGCGCTCGCGGTCTGCCTTTTCCGGGGTCATATGCCCGATGCCAGCGGCGTCAAGCTTCTCCCGATAAACGGGCCCCTCCACCAAAAAGCGCGTGCCCAGCACGCCGAGCCTCCTGTAGCCATTACGTCCCGCCTCCTCCGCCACCACCCCGGCGATGTGCAGCCAGGGAACCGGTGATTTATCAACAAACAGTGCGAAGGCCTGGTGGATGGTGTTGTCCGGGCAGATGGCAAAGTCGGCACCCGCCCCGGATACCTTTTCCGCCGAGGCCAGCATAAGGTCGGCAACGAACTGCCAGTCGTCAGCCTCAATGCCCCGCATATAATCGGCAAGGGAAAAAGTATGCACGGTGACCTCGGGATGGGCGTATTTGCCCAGCAATGCCGGTGCCTCGGTGCAGATGGTGCGGTAACAGAGCGCCGCTCCCTCCGCGCTGCAGGCAACGATGCCGATATGCTTCATCGTGTTCTCCCTTTCTGACGAAATTGTCATGATTTGGTTCAAAGAGCTGTCCCGATATTATACCACCCTCGACGCTGGACTAAGCAACGACACTCACCTATAATATCCGATAAGCGGCGCATTAAATAGAGGCCGGCATGTATGATTTCAAAGGTAAAGTAGCCCTGATAACCGGGGGCGCCCGAAAACGCGGCATCGGGCACGCGACGGCGATACGCCTGGCCAGGTGCGGCGCCGACGTGGCGGTAAACGGTCGCTTCCGGCCAGTCGATGAGTTCCCGGAAGAAGAAAAGGCAGAGGGCTGGCGGGGACTGGAAAGCGTGGTTACGGAAATCGAGTCCTGCGGTGTAAAAGGAATGGCCTTTACCGCCGATATTACCGACCGCCAGCAGGTCCAGGACATGGTGGACGGGGTCGTCAAAGAGCTCGGGCGCATCGACATACTCGTGGCCAATGCCGGGGTCTATGTGCCGCAGCCTTTTCTGGAAACCGGGGAAGAGCAGTGGCACCGCCATATCGCCGCCAACCTCACCGGCGTTTTCTACTGCGGCCAGTCAGTGGCCAGGCACATGGTGGAGAGAAAAAGCGGCGTTATCGTCAACGTGGCTTCACTCTCGGGCAAGGTGGGGCGGGCCAACGTGGCTGCCTACACCACTTCCAAATTCGGCGTTGTCGGCCTGACCCAGGTCATGGCGGTCGAGCTGGCACCTCACAACATCCGGGTCAACGCCATCTGTCCGGGTCGATTTCTCACCGACCTTAGCGACTACGCCAAAGCCAGGCAGACAGCCAGCGAGAAAGGAATTAGCGTCACCGAAGCCGCCCACAGTATCCACGCCGATGCGGTTCAGGTCACTCCTCTGGGTCGCCTCGGCTACCCCGAAGACGCTGCCGGGCTCATCGTCTTTCTCTGTTCGGACGAGGCCAGCTTCATCACCGGGCAGTCCATCAACGTTGACGGCGGGCGGTTGACGGCGCATTAGATAGACGCAATCTGATATACGGAGGCCGTGATGTTCGATTTCAAAGGCAAGGTGGCGCTGGTCACCGGCGCGGCGCGCAAGCGCGGCATCGGCCACGCTACGGCAGTTCGCTTCGCCATGGAAGGAGCTAACGTGGTAGTCAATGACCGCTATCAGTCACCGGAGGAGCTCTCTGAAGAAGAAAAAAACGCCGGTTGGAAAGGCCTGGACAGCGTAGTTGAAGAAATTGAGGCACAGGGAGTACGAGGGCTGGCCATCACGGCGGATGTCAGCGATAGCAAGAGTGTACAGAAGATGGTGTCCGAAGCTATCATTGAGTTCGGCAAAATCGATATTCTGATAGCCAACGCCGGCACTATCCAATGGTGTCCCTTCCTTGATTTCAAGGAGGAGGACTGGCATCGCACCATAGCGGTCAATCTGGACGGGACCTTCTATTGCTGCCAGACGGTAGCTAAACACATGGTGGAGCACGGTGATGGCGGCGCCATGGTTATTCTCTCCTCACTGGGTGGCAAGACGGGCCTGGAAAAGGCAGTCGCCTATTCCGCTTCCAAGTTCGGGGTCATCGGCCTGACCCAGGTCACGGCCATCGAGCTGGCGCCATACAACATCAGAGTAAACGCCGTCTGCCCGGGCCGCATCGTCACCAACATGGTCTTTGCCGATGAGATATGGAAACTGTCTCAGGAGCGAGAAATTGACATGACGGAAGCCGCCAAAA
>JAUWLN010000085.1 GCA_030613665.1 Dehalococcoidia bacterium | reverse complement strand
TTAACACCGAAGACTTTGTCATGATTATGCGGCATTAACAAGCTCTCTAAGGTCCCGGTTATATTCTCTGCGGCGATTAATCGTTTCTGCTCGCACCTCCTTTCTTCGTAGCAATATTTGCTCTCTCCTGCCATAAAGGACTGAACCTCTTCAGCGGTTTCCCCCTGCGCTTATACAAATACAGCCATGCCAGCGGCCCGGTTCATTATGTCATTATGAGGAGTACAGGGTATCCTTCAAACGCTGCATCCCCAGTCTGGGGCTGGACAGGATAGGCACCTTACGTTCCGATTCGGCGAGCTGCGCGATTACTTTTGACATCGAAGCCTGCGCCAGGACTACTACTTCAACACGGTCCATCAGCTCTATCAGCCGGGGCTTCACTATTTCATCGTGAGTGGCCGGGTCGCCCCGACTTAGGGCCTCAAAGGCTCCAGAGCAAAGTAAAGCCTCTACACTCACCGTCTTTTTCTTCAATGCCGCACGGTTCTGAATGAGTTCAGAAGTAGGCTTCAAGGTGGTATATGCCGTTGCGATAACACCAATGCGCGTGCCTAGCTCCACTGCCTCATCTGCCATAGCCTCATCCACCTTCAGAAAAGGCACTTTGACCATCTCCCTGGCTTCATCAACCATGGGAGCGAGAGAAGAACAGGTGAGCATCACGACTTCCGCTCCTGATTCCACAGCAAAGGAGGCCAGCAGACCAAGCCTTTTTGCCATACCTTTAGTATATTGACCGCGGGCGAAGAGGTCTTTTATCAGCCCTTCGTCCAGAAGGTTAATGACCTCCACGCCGGGTATTATCTCCGCACTCAACTCATTGAATAGCGGCACCGCCGGAGCCACCGTATGTACCAATCCGATTTTACGCGCCATGCCATATCTCCCTTAACATTCCTGCTTTAGCCCCCGGTTCCCCAGATAGCGACCGGGCAAGGTATAAATCACCTTGTCCGCACGAACCATCCACCAGTCTATTTTCCTTCTTCACTTCACAGTTGGTAAAACATGCCAGCAATGATTCGCGCCGGTTATTTCACCAGCCCCTTCAGTCCCAGCCTGACAAGACAGGCCTCGGAAGGCTGGCCTGTCTTGGGGTCCCATTCCATAGCTTCCCGGTATTCCTTCGTCAGGGTATCAATATCCACAGTTACCCCTTCCAAAGGACCAGCGCTCTGCGGTGGAATTCCCGCCATTCTATCCGGTAGACGGAAATCCGAAGGCGTTATGCCCTCACGGACGTTGAATAACTGCCTGAGAGTCTGAATTCTGGATCCTGTCCCCAGGGCTTCACTTGGCGACATATCCCACCCGGTTACAGCATTGATAAGCTCCAATAGCGGATAAAAACCGGAGAATACCACGGGCATAAGGCACACCCCGGCGCTGGCGGCGACCTGCCAGTAATTGGTGTTGGCAGCCGCGGCGGGCCCTTTACCCGAATACTGGTATTTTTCAAATCCGGAGACCTGAAGCTCTTTGTACGGACCGGCGGAGGCATTGACATCGCATCGGGTGTAAGGCGCGGCTGCGGTGTGCCGACCGGGCGTCGGGTCGGCAACAAACCCCGTGCCGCGTCCCGGGAAGAAAGTGGCATTATGCAGGCCGGGCTCCTGGCCGCCCACATGCATGGCGAATTTTTCCGCACCCTTGCCTATCTTCTTCGCCGCCACCATCACCCCGTCAGCCAGCACATCGCCGAAGCCTTCGCGGCGCCCTATCTTTTCGGTCATGGCGACCATTGCTTCCGAGTTTCCCCAGGTCAAATCTATACCATCTGTGTCCGCCCTGGTGATGATGCCGTGTTCGTAGCACTCCATGGCGAAGGCGAGAACACTGCCCACCGATATCGTATCCAGTCCGCTGCGATTGCACATGTCGTTCAATTTAAATATTGAGTCGAGGTCATCGTTCAGGCACATGTTGCCGAAGGCGGCTACCGTCTCATATTCTGGTTTGTGCGTCTCTTTTACCGGATATTTCCCGGAGGGGACGGTGGTAATGCCGCCACAGCGGACGGGGCAGCTGAAACAGCCGTATTTCTTTGTCTCGTAGGCGATGACGTTATCACCGCCTATTTTTTCAACGGTAGGGAAGGACTCGGTGCCGGTGAGCTGCCAGTTTTTAACCGGACTGACGCCGGAGCCGACGACGGCCACGGTATTGCCGCAGGTGCCGTATTTGATCAACGTCTGGATGAAGCCAACGTCTTTCATTTTTCTGGTGAATTCTTGACTGAGCTTTTTTATACTGGCGCTGTCCACCACAGCAACCTTGCTCTTTCCTCTCACCACCACCGCCTTGAGCTTCTTGGAGCCCATAACCGCGCCGACGCCCGAGCGACCTGCGTATCGTCCTTTATCATTGCAGACACCACTGATTAGCGAAAGTTTCTCCGATGCCGGGCCAATACAGGCAACTCGGACTTTGGGGTCGCCAATCTCACTCGCCAGGGCTTCTTCGGTTTCAATGGCATCTTTTCCCCAGAGGTGAGAGGCGTCCTTTATTTCAATCCCGGCATTGGTAACCAGCAGATATGATGGCCTGGGCGCTATCCCTGATATGAAAAGCGCATCCCAGCCAGCGAATTTAAGCTCAGGACCGAAGAAACCGCCCGAATTGGCATCTCCCCAGCCACCGGTCAGCGGCGATTTACACACCACTGCATAGCGACCGCCGGTCGGTACCGGTGTGCCGGTCAGCGGTCCGGTGACAAACCCCA
This sequence comes from Dehalococcoidia bacterium, assembly GCA_030613665.1. Taxonomy (GTDB): domain Bacteria; phylum Chloroflexota; class Dehalococcoidia; order Dehalococcoidales; family RBG-16-60-22; genus E44-bin89. The sequence continues at coordinate 4,706 of JAUWLN010000085.1, read as the reverse complement.
GTACGTTATCTGGCCCCAGCGGGTCAACCCCTCCTTTTTGCATCTCGAACAGGATGCGGGCACCCAGTCCATGTCCACCGATAAAATCACGGGCTAGTGAATCATCCAGTTCCTGTTCTCGGATTTCACCATTGGCTAGATTAACGAAACCAATCTTTCCGACATAACCTCCGGCCACTTGAAACCTCCTTTTAACCAGCTATATTTATTTCCATCCCGTATCGGCAACAGCGTCATTAAGCAACCTGATGCCCTGGCAGGAGCTACGGTTATCAGATTATAGGTTAATTATTCCTGTTGTTCAAGTAATAGCTGGCTGGCCAAGGGTTAAAATAACCGTGTCCATGGCGGCTTTCCCTCTCCAAACGCCTTGACAAAAAAGGCTATTGTGATTAATATCATTATTTAAATACCTCGATACTCAAGGTATTTAATGCCTTAAAACGCCATGCCAGAACAAAGTAAGATAGAATACCAGGATTTGAAAGCCGGCCAGGAGTTCCCCCCGGCGGCATTCCAGGTAGATTCCACAACCGTGGACGATTACCTGAAGGCCATCGAGGAGGATAATGCCATCTATAAAAATACGGGGCTCGTGCCCCCGATGGCAGTGGCTGCCCTGGCCTTAAAGTCTCTTATCAGCGCCATCTCCATGCCGCCCGGAACCATACACGTTTCCCAGGAATTTGAATTCATTGACACGGTTAATACGCAGGATACATTAACCAGCCGTGCCGGCGTAAGCAGAATACAGGAGCGAGGCAAGCTGCACCTTATAAGCATCGATATCAGTGTTTCCAACCAGAAGCAAAAACCGGTACTGGCCGGCAAAACAGGCTTTATATTGCCCGTGCCGTGAGAGTATGGCACGAATATGAGGAAATACGATGCCAACACCGTTTGAATTAAAAGAGGGAGCGAGCCTGCCCGCGGTAAAAAAGAATATCCGCCAGGATAATATAAACCTGTACGCAAAGGCGAGCGGCGATTTCAATCCCATCCATATTGATGCCGAGTATGCCCGCAAGACACCTCTGGGCGGTACGGTAGCCCACGGCATGCTCATCCTTGCCTGTGTATCCCAGATGATGACCAATGCCTTCGGGCGCGACTGGCTCTCCGGTGGCAGGCTCAATGTGCGGTTTCGAGCGCCAGCCCGTCCCGGCGATATTATTACCGTCAGCGGCAGTATACGCCGTATAGAAAAAGGTGACGGCCATCAAATGATTGACTGCGATGTATTGTGCCGCAACCAGAATGATGAGCCGGTGATTACCGGTGATGCCAGAATAAAGGTGGGAGACAATGAGAATCGCGGTTGATGGCATGGGGGGTGATTATGCCCCCGAAGAAATTGTGAAGGGTAGCGTTATCGCCGCCAGGGAATACGGCGTGCAGATTACCCTTGTCGGCCCTTCGGAGAGAATGAACCAGGAACTGGCCAAACACGACCTTTCCGGTGCCGAAATCGAAGTTGTCCATGCCGGCGAATACCTGGTCGAAGGCGAACCTCCCGCCTATGCACTGCGCCAGAAACGGGATGCCTCGGTCGCCGTGGCGACCAAGCTGGTGCGGGAAGGCAAGGCCGACGCCGTGGTCAGCGCCGGGCCCACCGGCGGCGTGGTCGCCGCCGCCATGTATATCCTGGGTACAATCGAAGGGATATCCCGCCCGGTAGCCGGCGGTCCCTTCCTCGGGTTTGCCCCCAACACCCTCATGCTGGACCTCGGCACCAACGTGGACTGCCAGCCATACCAGCTGCTGGACTTCGCCATTGTAGGCACGGTGTATGCCCGAAAAATGATGAATATTCCCAACCCGACCGTGGCGTTGCTCAGCGTCGGCGCGGAAGAAGGTAAAGGCAACGAGGCCGTCAAGGAAAGCTATCCCCTGTTCCAGAAATGCGGGCTGAACTTCATCGGCAATGTGGAGGGATATGACATACCTTCCGGAAAGGCCAACGTTATCATCTGCGATGGCTTCGTGGGAAACATCGTGGTCAAGTTCTGCGAATCACTGGGCAAGACCATCGCCGGCTGGCTAGAGGAAAAAGTAAGTGGTAAACTGGCGGAGAACGAGATGAAAGCAATCACGGAAGGCCTGCTGAAAGCCACCAACGCCGCCGACGTCAGTGGTGGTGGGCCACTATGGGCGGTCAACGGCGTCGCCTGCGTTTCTCACGGGCGCAGCCGTCATATGGAAATCGCCAGGACCATCGAGCAGGCCAAGCTCGCCGTGGAGCATGACCTGGTGGACACGCTGAAGGCAGAGCTGGCCGCGGCACGCGAAAAACTGAAAGAAGCCGGTTTCGAGCCATTTCCCGGTTCTTAAACCAATGCGGATTAAAGGAGTTTCAGATGTCAGTCGAAGAAACGCTGAAAAAGATTGTAATCAGGGTCACACGCAAGCCTGAGGCCGCTTTCTCACGCGAGACTACTTTCGAGGACCTGGATGCCGATTCCCTCGACATCGTTCAGGTGCTGGTGGCGCTGGAAGATGCCTACGATATTGAGATACAGGAAGAGGAACTGCAAGAAATCAAGAACATGGGCGACTTCATCGCCTACATCGAGCGCAAGTCCGGCGAAAAAGGGAAATAAGCGCCATGGTGAGCAGCGAGAAGCCGCTTAAAGGTAAAGTAGCGTTGATTACCGGCGGTTCCCGGGGCATCGGGCGAGCCATCACCCTGAAACTGGCCGGGGAAGGCGCCGACGTCATCATCAATTTCTTCCGCAAGAAAAGCACCGCCGAAAGCACCGCTCAGGAAGCGCGCGCTAAAGGCGTCAAAGCCCATATAATCAAGGCCAACGTCGGCGAGCCGGAGCAGATAGCAAGCATGTTCGATGAAATAGAGTCGCAGTTTGGCCGACTCGATATACTGGTCAACAATGCCGCCTCCGGCGTGGCACGGTCTGCCCTGGAACTGGACGACCGCGGCTGGGACTGGACCATGGACATCAATGCGCGTGCCTTTTTGCTGTGTGCGCAGAGGGCAGCCAGGCTGATGAAAGACGGCGGAAAGATGGTCAGCATCTCCAGCCTCGGCTCCCGCCTGGTGCTGCCTGTTTACACGGCGGTCGGCGTGTCCAAAGCGGCACTGGAGGCGCTTACCCGCTACCTGGCCATCGAACTGGCCCCCAGGGGCATATGTGTAAACGGCATTGCCGCCGGCGCGGTGGAAACGGAGACCCTGAAACTGTACACCGCCGACCCAAACCTGCCGAAACCAGCCTGGCAGACCACACCGGCGGGCAGGATAATACAGCCGGAAGATGTCGCCGACCTGGTCGCTTTTCTCTGCAGCGAACAGTCGGACATGATACGGGGGCAGATTATAGTCATTGACGGGGGCGTCTCGCTAACACCGTTAAGCCCGGCACCAAAGAACAGTCAGGGGGAATAACTTTGACCAACGACAGAGTAGTCATCACCGGGATGGGCGCAATTACACCTCTGGGATTATCCGTGGATGAATACTGGGAGGGACTGATAAGCGGCCGGTCAGGCTTTGGCCCCATCACCCTGTTTGACGCCAGCGCCTACCCTGTCAGCGTCGCCGCCGAGGTCAAAAACTTCGACCCGGAAAAATACATGTCCCCCAAGCGCGTTGACCGCACCTCCCGCTGCATCCAGTTCGCCATAGCCGCCGCGAATATAGCCCTTGAATCAGCCCGATTTGATATGTCACAGGAAAAACCGGAAAAGGTCGGCGTGATTATCGCCACCAGCGGCATGATGTCAATTATTGCCGACGAGAGCGAGGTGCTCAGGAAAAAGGGCCCGATGCGCATCGACCCCCTCAGCATCACCAAAACGGCGCCAAGCATGGTTACAGCCCAGGTAGGCCTGGAAATCGGCGCCAAAGGACCGAATACCAGCCTGAACAGCGCCTGTGCCAGCGGTAACAATGCGCTTGGTATTGCCCTTAACCACCTGCAGCTGGGACATGCCGACGTTATAATTACCGGCGGTGCCGAGGCCAATGTCAACCCGATATCCATCGCCAGCACCGCCCGGGTGGGCGCCCTGTCCAGGGAGCCGGACCCTGAGAAAGCCAGTCGCCCCTTTGACCTCAACCGCGATGGCTTTGTTTTCGGCGAAGGCGCCGGATTACTTGTATTCGAAACACTGGAGCATGCCCGGGCACGCAATGCCCCCATTCTGGCCGAACTGGCCGGTGCCGGCTGGTCTTTTGACGCTTACAATGAGACAGCGCCTGATGCGGAGACGCAGGCAATCGCCATACGCATGGCATTGCAGGACGCCGGCGTTAAAACAGAGGAGATAGACTACATAAACGCCCACGGCACCAGTACCAGGCTGAACGACGTCGCCGAGACCAGGGCGATAAAGATGGCCTTTGGTGATAGAGCCTATCAGATACCAATCAGCTCCAATAAATCGATGATTGGACACCTTGCCTGCGCTGCCGGCGCCGCCGAGGCAATAGCTGCGGTAATGACGGTCAGGGAAGGAATCATTCCGCCTACCATTCATTATGAAACTCCCGACCCGAAATGCGACCTTGACTATGTACCCAATAAAGCAAGGCGACAGCCGGTCAATATCTGCCTGTCCAACTCATTCGGGATGGGCGGCCAGAATTGCAGCCTGATAATAAAGCGCTTTTCATAGAGTAACCGATGGAACCGAAAGAGCTGGAAGGAAAAGTAGCACTGGTTACCGGAGCCTCCAGGGGGCTGGGC
>JAUWLN010000120.1 GCA_030613665.1 Dehalococcoidia bacterium | reverse complement strand
GACAAAATCCTGCCAGCCGCGCGGGTCCTTCCGCTTGTACTGGATACGGTTTGGGCCTTGAGCATACTGCTCGGCCAGCACTTTCCATCCCCCAGCTTCGAGCTGCCGTGCTGTTTCTTCCAGAGAAGGCACGAACGTATCCCGTCCGGTAGTGCCGGCGCCGCCGGCAACGATAATCAGTGCCCTGGTCATTTCCGGGTGGGCGATGCCGAAATTGAGGGCGACATTGCCGCCCATGGAGCAGCCACCCACGTACGCCTGTTTAATGCTGAGGTAGCTCAGCAGCTGGTACAGGTCCTCAACGAGTATGTCCTGTGAATAGCCGGAGGCTTTCTGCGGTACGTCCGACGGAGGAAAACCGCGCTGGTTGTAGGTGATAACCTGGTAGCGACGCGAGAAGAATCTCACCTGGGACTCCCAGCTCTGGCACGTTCCGGCGAACTCGTGGCTCAGCACCAGAGGGAAGCCATCCCCGGTAACTTCGTAGTATAGATTAACTCCGTTCACCATAGCTCTGGGCACAATATCCTCCCCGGCGCAACGGCTGATTTTGAAGCTGGAGCTATGCGCGGCTTTCGTTATCTTATCGCTTCAACCTTTCGTTGTCAATTGTATGGGGAATCAATAAAGATTTTGTTGCGGGACTAAATTGGTGCTAAAATGGAGCACAGAATACAGGTGTGAAAAGGGAGGAAATGGCTATGAAATACCGGAGAATGGGCCGGACCGGACTGATGGTATCCGAAATCTGCCTGGGCACGATGACCTATGGCAATCAGATAGATGAAGCGGAAGCCGCCAGGCTGATGAAGTGGGCGCTGGATGCCGGCATTAACTTTGTCGATACTGCCGACCAGTATGTCAATGGTCTGACCGAGGAAATCGTGGGCAAAGCGCTCAAGGGAGTGCGGCATGATGTGGTGCTGGCCACCAAGGTGGGCGGCTGGAAGTCAGGTCCGACGGTGAACGATATCGGCACATCGCGGCGGCACATTATGGATGGCGTGGAAGGCAGTCTGCGCCGGCTGGGGACGGACTATATTGATATCTTCTACACCCACCGATGGGACCATGCCACGCCTATCGATGAGACACTGCGCGCGCTGGATGACCTGGTTCATCAGGGGAAGGTGCGCTATATCGCTTGTTCCAACTACCTTGTCTGGCAGCTCTGCAAAGCACTCTGGGTGAGTGACGTTCGTAATCTGGCGCGATATGACTGCGCGCAGCCGCCATACAGCCTGATAACCAGGGATATCGAGGACGAGATGCTGGAGTTTTGTGCCAACGAGGGGGTCGGCGTGTGTGTCTATAATCCGCTCGCCGGCGGGTTGCTTACCGGCAAGCATGATCCGAACAAGCCTCCGCCCGAAGGTTCGCGGTTCGGCAATAAAATGATGGGTACGATGTACAGCAGCCGCTACTGGCGGGACAGCGATTTCGAGGCGGTCGCCCGTATCAAGGAAATCACCGAGAAACACGGGCGGAGCATGCCCCAGTTTGCCCTTGCCTGGATACTGAATAATAAGGCGATTACCTCCGTCATCTGCGGCGCCACCTCGATTAAGCAGATGGAGGAAAATATCGGCGCGGTGGATTTGACCCTGACCGATGAAGAATTAAGCGCCTGCGATGAGGTGTGGCACCAGCTCAGGCCGCCCAGATTTGCCTATGGGTCGCAGCAGCTCTACCGCTGATTCGGTATTCAGCGGCCGGCTTTGTCAGGGCAGACTGGTAAGGCTGGTTCAATTCGCCCTGGGCGGTAGGGCTACCGGCTCCGCCTGAGTTGCCTCCCCGCTTTTTATGGCGGTAACCGGCATCAGGAGTTGGTCTATCTTTATGGTCTCTCCCGGCGTATCGATAAGCGTCCAGGCGCCGGACTGGAGTTCCAGAATGGAGACGTCTGCCGCCATGCCCGGCTTGAGGCTGCCAAGCCTGTCCTCTTCCCGAATTGCGCGCGCGGCATTTATGGTGGTCATAGCTACCACCTGATTCAGGTCCAGTCCCAGTGCCATAAATCTCGACATATTAACGGGGAGGCTGTAGGTCCGGTCTTTCAGGCACCGGTGGTTGAGGTCAGTGCCGATGACGGTGGGCAATATACCTTCCGCCAGGCATTTGCGCGCCACGGCGAAGGAGAAATTGCTCCGTCCGTTGGCCGGGTCCAGTATGACACTGCGCTCCATGGCAGCCTTTAATTCCGGCAGTACCGTGCCGTCCGGGCGCAAGGCACCGCCCTGGTTGCCGGAATACATGTGGGCGACAATATCACCGGCTTCCATCGCGTTAAGACATTCGGGAGTTAGCGACGCTGGCACCTGTTTATCTATGTCGCCGATGTGAATCATAATCGGCAGGCCGAACTGCCCGGCGATTTTCTTGGCCGCTTTGACAACTTCTATGCCGGCGCTGGCGACGAGCTTGCCGACCAGGCGCAGCTTGACCCCCTTGATGATAGTCTTATTAGCTTCTATAGTGGCGGCCATGCCGTCAAGGTTAACCTCTTCCCAGCCCCTCAATTCTGGCTCAGGAATCAGGCCGAGAGAGCACAGGTGGAGGAAGCAGAAGACGCTCGTTTTAGCGTTCGGCAGGATGTATTTGGGGAAGACGTTAAAGGTCGCTTCGCCGGCACTGCCCCCGTCCACCACCGTGGTCACCGCGTGTTTCACCCCGGCGACATCAGGCTCAAGGGCAATCTTCATTACGCTGTCGAAGCAGTGGACATGAATATCAATGAGCCCCGGAGTAACGATTTTGCCTTTAGCATCGATTACCTGCTTGCCTTCCTGCGTGGATATGTCCCTGCTGACGGCGGCAATCCTGTCTCCGTTTATGGCGACATCAAGAGCACCGTCTAAATTCTGTGCCGGGTCAATAACTCTCCCGCCCTTTATCAATACGTCATACATAGCATGTCTCCTTTCATTCGCGGTATATCATAGCACATCTTTTAATCGATTAGTAAATTTTGCTATAATGCGAATGGGCGTTGCCCGTTGTCCGGCTATTCTTATTCGAACTAGTGAGGATAATCATGAGCATATTGTTATTAAAAGGTAGAGTTGTCATCGTCACCGGGGCCTCGAGGGGGCTGGGGGAGGGGATTACCAGGGCTTTTGCCGGGGAAGGAGCTGTGGTAGCGATGTTCAGTCGTGATGCCCGGCGTCTTCAGGAACATTCTGCCGCCCTCAAAAAAATGGGACAGGAGGCTGTAGCCTTTCCGGTGGATGTCGCCGATGTGGCGCAGGTGAACCAGGCGGTGGCACAGGTGGTCAGCGAGTTCGGGCGGGTGGATATCCTGGTGAACAACGCGGCAGTCGCCCCATCGATGCTCTTTGTAGAGATGCCTGATGACGTCAGGGACAGCGTTATTGACGTGAATATAAAAGGGGTCTGGAACTGCACCCGGGCGGTGATGCCGCACATGCTCAAGCAGCGATATGGGAAGGTAATCAATATATCATCGGTTACCGGGCCGATGGTCTCAGGAAAGGGACTGACAGCTTACGCCGCGTCAAAAGGGGCCGTGTCGGGGTTTACGCGAACGCTGGCGCTGGAAGTGGCGGAATACGGCGTCAATGTGAACGCCATCTGTCCCGGCTCATTTGACACGCCGATGTTTCGCAGCGTGGCTGGGAAGCGGGGCTGGAGCTCGGATGATGAGTACGCAAAGCATGTCGGGAAGGAAATCCCGCTGGGCAGGCTGGGCACTATTGAGGAGATGGGAGACCTGGCGGTGTTTCTGGCCTCGGATAAATCAAAGTACATCACCGGCGCGGAAATCGTCATTGACGGCGGAAATATCATTCAGGAGCATAAAGGATAACCCAAAGGAGGGATTATGACGCAGAGCGAAGTGAAAGTAACCGCGAAGTCGTTGCGTGAGTTCACCGAGGAAGTGTTCGTGAGGGTGGGCATGTCGCCTGAGGATGCCGCCATTGAAGCCGATGTGCTGCTCTGGGCGAATCTGCGGGGGGTTGACTCCCACGGCGTGCTGCGCATTCCTTGGTACGTGAGCAATGTTGACAAAGGTATTATGAATCCCAGTCCGAATATCACGGGGGTCAAGGAGACGCCGGCAACCGTGGTGATTGAATCTGACCATGCCCTCGGGCCGGCGGTCACCGTCTTTGCCATGACCAAGGTGATGGAGAAAGCCAGGAATACGGGCATTGGCTGGGGATTTATCTGCAATCACACCCATCAGGGTGCCATGGGCTACTATGCACAGATGGCATCGAAGAATGATATGGCCGGCATCGTCTTTGTCTGCAGCCCGCCCAATATGGCTCCTTTCGGCGCCAAAGCCGCCGGCGTATCCAACAGCCCGAAAACCATCGCCGTGCCGTCGCAGAAACAGCGGGTATTGTTCCTCGATAGGGCGACGAGCATGGCGGCGCGGGGTAAAATCTGGCTGGCGGTGGAAAAAGGCATTCCCATACCGGATAGCTGGGCGCTGGACAAGGAGGGTAATCCCACCACCGACCCCATTCAGGCGGTTATCTTCCGGCCAGTAGGCGGGCCAAAGGGCTCCGGCCTGGCACTTCTGTTTGAGTGTATCTCCAGCGTCATTATCGGGAACCCGCTGCTTGAGCCGATACTGATGGCGAAGAAGGTGGAGTCTCAGCCATCGAAGCAGGAGGGAACTAAAGGCGCGCATCCGGACCACGTGCCACGGCCCATCCAGAACAGCGTGGTCGCTGCCATAGATATCGGGCAGTTCACCGATGTGGAGAGCTACAAAAAGCATATTGATAACCTCATCGACGGCATAAAGGCACTGCCCAAGGCAGAAGGGTTTAAAGAGATTCTGGTTCCGGGTGAACCAGAGGAAAAGACGTATGACGACCGCATAAAGAATGGAATTCCGCTCCCTGAGGGCACTATCCGTAACCTGAGAGGCGTTGCTGAGCGGTTTGGCGTCAAACTGCCATCGGGACTCTAGGGAAAGGAGTGACGCGGTGAATCTGGAAGAGCTGAGTCGGGCAGTGGTCGCTGGCGATATTGATGTTGCCGAAGGGCTGACGAAAAAAGCCATCGCGAGCAATATCCCGGTCGCTGATATCTTGAATACGGGACTGATTCCCGGCCTCCGGCAGGTCGGTGAGCTTTTTGAAAAAGGAGAGTACTACTTACCGG
>JAUWLN010000145.1 GCA_030613665.1 Dehalococcoidia bacterium | reverse complement strand
CTCCAGAAACGCTCTGATATCCTCGTCTTTTACGGTTTGAACCATCTTTTCCAGGTCAGCTTGCCAGCGTTCCATCTCGCCGGCCTCCGATGCGATTTCAAATACCGCCTGTGCATATCGCTTCGAAGATGCTCTACTCGCCACGTCCACTCCTTAAAATTGTTTACTGCTTTTTCAGGGCATCGCTCTCTTCCAGAACCTTGTCAATGAGGTCACGATGCGCCTCTTTATCCAGAGAACGGTCAATGACCTTCTCCGCCGCCGCTATGGTTAGGTCAACCACTTCCTTTCGCAGCTCGCCGATGGCCTCGTCCCGCTCGCGTTTAATCTCGTCGCGCGCCCGGGTAATGAGTGCTTCAGCTTCCTGCCTGGCACCCTGCCTTGCCTTCTCTCTGACTTCCTCGCCGGCTTTCACCGACCTGTCAATGCGTTCCCGCCCTTCCCTGCTGGCCGCCGCCAGTTGTTTTTTCACCTCTTCTTCGGCACGGGCGGCCTGCTCTTTGATGGCATCCGCTTCTTCCATGCTGTCTTTGATTCTTTTAGAACGCTCGTCAAGCATCCTCATCACCGGCTTGTAGGCAACAAAATAGAGGACCACGAGCAAAATCACCACGTTTACCACCTGTGCCAGCAACGTGGGCACATTAATGCCGAGTCCGGCAAGTCCCTCCATTCTTTGCCCCCTTTTATCCAGTATTAAATCAAACGGCGAGAATCGCCGCCACCACCAGGCCGGCGAAAATTAGCGCCCCCAGCACCACGGCGGCAATGATAATACCGATAGACAGAGGTATTCCATCCTGTTCCATAATTACCTCCTAAATACGCTAGACAATCAGCGCCAGGATAATGGCGATAATCAGCGCGTAAATACCGATAGCTTCGCAAAAAGCAGTCACCAGAATCATATTGGTCATTATCGGACCGCTTGCCTCCGGGTTACGGGCTATTCCCTGCAGTGCCGAGTAGCCGATAAGCCCGATTCCCAGCGCCGGCCCCAGTAACCCCAGCCCGGCCGTCAGACCCACGGCCAACATCTTCATTGTCACTGGATCCATATTCAACCTCCTTCAGCGATTTGCCCAGAACACATTTATTTTATATCAAGCCGACTCTTCTCCATGGTGGGTCACCGCCAGAGTCAGAAAGACCAGGGTCAGGCCACCAAAGATGAGCGCCTGCACGAAACCAACGAGCAGTTCGAGGCCATAAAACGGCAAGGCAAACACCCACGGTATCAGAAACGCCGCGATGAGCAGCAGTATTTCACCGGCGGTCATATTGCCGAAAAGACGGAAGGTGAAGCTGACCACACGCACCAGTTCGCTCAATGTTTCCAGAAACCCCACGAAGATATGAATGAACCCGGTGAACAATCCGCCCAGCCCGGCCTTCAATTGGCCCTTCACCATCTGCCTTATGCTCTTGAAAAGTTGCCGTACATTGAAAAATTTGCCCAGATAGCGCAGTCCCAGCGACTTCAAACCGAAATACTCAACAAAGACAAACGAGATAAGCGCCAGGGCCAGAGGCATATTGATATCGGTATTGGCGCCGCGGAACAGGTGCACATGTTCACCCTCAGCGTTGGTTATGAATATCGAGCCAAAGCCTGGTATCAGGCTCAGCCAGGCATTGAAAGCAACGAAAAGGAAGATGGTGGTGACAATCGGGAAAAATCGCCGCCCGTTTTCCTCCCCGGCAACTTTCCGGCAGAAGTCATAGAGCCAGCCCAGCAACGCTTCGAATGCGCTCTGCAACCTTCCAGGGACAATCTTCATGCGGCGCGTGATTATATATGACAGGCATATCAGAACGAACATCGTAATCCAGGCACCGATAATGCTGTTGGCAACGGGAAAGCCAAAGAGATGAAACGCCGTTGCCGCAGGAAGATGAAATTCCGGGTTAGGCAGGCTGAGCCATGCCGGCAGCCCCAGGTCACCAAACATGCTTCTCCCCAGCGGTCCGACCAGGAAGCCAAAAACGAACAGCAGGACGAAGAGGCACAGCAACCCTACGAGAAGAAACCGCGGCATCCCCAGAATACGGCGCTTAGCCATCAATCATTCTTTCCATTTTTCTTATTTTTCATCAGGGGTATGAGCATCCGGTACACTCCGTAGAAGGCAACGATAATGCCGAGGAACAGTCCCACTATCCCCAGAGCAGGGCTTGTATTCAACCGGCTATCCAGCCACAGACCCGCCACCACACCCAGTACGATTGAGCTCCCGATGAAAAATCCCACCCCTACCAGCCGCAGGGCCGCCGTCCATCTGCTCATATTCGTCTCAATTAACGCGCCAGCGCGCAACCCGGTATATTGTATCATCTCAAGCGGCAATAAACTACCAGAAGCTATAGCAAAAAAAGAGCCCCAACATTCAAGCGTCAGGGCTACCCGTATCACATATGACTACCATAACCATCAGGTTAACCTAGCGAAGCTTCTCCTGCCCGAAAAAACTTGCGAAATCACCATCGAAATCTACCAGGAAATCGCGCATATCGAGCACGTCTTTAATTTCAATCGCTCCGCACTGGTTTTTATTCATCTCGCCCATGGTGAAGTCGCCCACCTCTTCCACCATTTTGTCTTCCCTGACGACCGCTGCCACCAGACACTGAGTATGGCACGACGAACAAAGCGCTCTAAAGAACCACATATCTTTGCGGTGTCCAAGGATATCAATGTTGAAAGACTCATAGTTCTGACCGCACTCTTCGCATTTCATCGAGGTCATCAGTTTTTTAATCAGTCTCTCTTCCACCGCTCAGGCTCCTATCGCCTTATCCCGGTTATCTTCAGGACTTGCGCTTGTCAAAGTCATCAAGGTCAAGCGTGTTGATGAAGTCATAGAAAGCGGACATCTTCTTCATTTCCTCTTCGCTTACCTTCTTATCCTTCTTATCGACCTCGTCCGCTTCCTCCATAACCGGCTTCCCTGTTTCTTCATCAAGCAGGATACCAGCTTTGTCCAGGACCGCTTCCTCGGTAAATATTGGCGCATCGGTTCGCACTGCCAGGGCAAGAGCATCACTGGGACGCGAGTCAACCTCTATCTGCTCACCATTAACATTAAGGATAACCTTGGCATAGAAGGTGTCACTTTTCAGGTCGCTGACAATTATGGATTCTATGTCCGCTCCCAGTGAGTCAATCACCGAATTGAGCAGGTCGTGGGTAAGGGGTCTCGGTACCGTCACACCCTGAAGCTTAACGGCAATGGCATCGGCTTCCGCCGGGCCGATCCAGATAGGAAGGTACCGTTTGGCCATTTTTTCCTTCAGGATTACCACCCGCTGGTAGTTCATCAAGCTCACGCGGATACTATCGATGGTCATCTCAATCATAACCGTACCTCCCCGATATGTCAGCCAGCAGTTTAATTCTACGTCAGGCAGCTACGCTTGTCAACCAGATTTGATGCGGATTGCCTCTCATCGCCATCCCATGTATAGTCTTGCACGCGGTTGTTATGTTAAGCTCTAAAAGTATTTCCGCTATCCAATGTGGTATAATATATTTGTCGGTGGTTCGGCATTCTGACAGAGAGATAGAAGCCTTCGTGATCAGGCGCTTTGCGATTCGTCAGTTCAGTGAGGAAAGGGAGGAAAGCCTCTCACCGTACGCGGTGAAAAGCCGACTCTCAAAAGGCAGGCAAAAAGACGAAGAGCCCTGCCCGATGAGGACGGCTTTCCAGCGTGACCGCGACCGCATAATCCACAGCAAGTCATTCCGCCGCCTGAAGCACAAGACACAGGTCTTTATCGCGCCGCCGGGCGACCACTATGTGACCAGGTTGACCCATACTCTGGAAGTTTCACAGATAGGTCGTACCATGGCGCGGGCTCTCAACCTGAATGAGGACCTGACCGAGGCAATCGCTCTCGGCCATGACCTCGGGCATACCCCATTCGGCCACGTAGGAGAAGACGTGCTCAATGAACTCTTTGCTCCGGGTTTCCGACACAATGAACAGAGCCTGCGAGTGGTTGACATCCTGGAAAACGACGGCCACGGACTTAACCTTACCCTTGAAGTCAGGGAAGGCATCCTGAACCACTCAAAATCGCGAGGCGATGTTCTCGGTGATGAATGGACAAAAGCAAATACCCTTGAAGGTGAGATAGTCAGAATGGCCGATATTTTCGCGTATATCAACCATGATATCGGCGATGCTATCAGGGCAGATATTATTACGGAGCGAGACTTGCCCATCGGTGCCGTGAAAACGCTGGGTCTCTCGCATTCACAACGCATCAATACAATGGTCGGTGACATCATTGATAACTCGTGGGCAGTCATCGGTTATGATAAAATAG
>JAUWLN010000070.1 GCA_030613665.1 Dehalococcoidia bacterium | reverse complement strand
GAAGGCACCCCAATATCACTAACGTAGTTTTTACCTGAGTCAGCTATTTGGTGGCAGGTCATCCCACCAAAGCACTCCGTATTCCGATGACAGATTCTGCAAATCATTTATGGTAGTGGGAGGAAGAGGGATGCCTTCCTTCTCCCTCCGCCGTTGGTTGCGTATTTCTATCTCTCCGGGCAGAAACACTTCGCTCATTCCTTTAGCAGTGGGTAATGACTTTATTTCTCGGATCATCGCATCCATTCGATTTTTAAACTCATTAATACCTCTGAATCGACCAATATCAATTGCTCCCATCATTTGCCCCACGTTCTGCGGATTAGCCAGGTCTTTGTATAAGTCCCCAACATAGGGTCCGTAGTTGGCACCGGTCAGAAGTCCCGCCAACACATCAATTATCAAAGAAATGCCAGATCCCTTTGGTCCACCGAAGGGGAGAAGTGCACCCTGTAAAGCTCTGGCAGCATCGGTGGTTACGTCTCCATCTGAGTCAATCGCCCATCCCAGTGGAATGGACTCTCCCTTTTGCGCGGCTAAGATGATTTTTCCCCATGCAGCGACACTGGTCGCCATGTCAAGGACGATAGGTAATTCTCGACCCGTGGGAACTGCAACGGAAAGAGGATTGGTTCCAAAATAGGGAATTCTACTGCCCCACGGGGCTACAGTCGCATATGAATTGGCAAGCGTAATTCCTATCATGTCCTTATCTAGAGCCATCATTGAGAAAAAAGCAGTGGCACCAAAGTGAGTGGAATTGCGTATTCCTACTAAACTTACACCACTTTCCTTGGCTTTGGCCATCGCTAGTTCCATTGCCATCTTGGCCACCACTTGCCCACTGCCATTATCTCCATCCGCCAGAGCCATTGCTGACGTTTCTCGTAGAATAGTAATTCGTGGTTTAGGGTTAGTTAGTCTTTTATTAAGCCTTTCAATATAGATTGCCATCCTGGCAACGCCATGCGAATCCACGCCACGCAGATTAGCTTGCACCAGCGATTCTGCAATCAGTTCAGCATCTTTGGGCGGAAGCTTCACCTTTTGCAATAAGTCACTGCAAAGCCGCTTGAGCCCTGAAGGGTTAAAAAATTTAGTAGATTGATCGCTCATTTGTAGACAGCACCTCATTTCCATGGCATGTCAGTTGCCACTCCTGTTTAAGCAAACTGCTAGCCTAGAACGGGATTTTTGTTGTGCCTTATCCCACAATAATGCTGGGAAGCCACAGGACCAGCTGGGGGAAAAGGGTAATTATGCCCAACCCCACCAGAATCAGGCCAATATATGGCCAGACACCCCTGATAATATCCCCAATTTTCACTTCCGGTGGCGCCACGCTTTTCAAGTAGAAGATTGCATGGGCATTGGGCGGACTCAGGAAGCCGGTCTGGTACATGACCATGACGGCGATGGCAAACCAGATGGGGTCAAAGCCCAGAGCCGCCGCTACCGGCGTGAAGATCGGAACGACAATGAATATAGAACCAATCCACTCGATGAGCATACCCAGGACAAACACGATGAACATCATGACGGCAAAGGAAGCCCATTTGCCGCCGGGTACCGCCGACAGCACTTCAGTGGCGAACTTGCCGCCTCCCAGGTAGCCGAAAACGCCCACAAAGATACTCGCCCCAATCACCAGCAGCATAATGAAGCCGGTTATCTTCGCCGTTTCATAGGTCGTACCCTTCAGAACTTTCCAGCTGAATCGGCGATAGACGACAGCCATAACAGTAGCCATAAAAGCCCCTGCCCCGGCCGCCTCGGTGGGGGTGGCCATCCCGGCGAAGATGGTGCCCAGCACGGCCAGGATGAGGAGAATCGGGGGAATCATCTGTAAGAACATCTGGGTAATTTTCTGGCGGGTGGACACGGCCTGTCTCTCCTCCAACGATATGGGAGGTCCATCTTGGGGCCTGAACCAGCATCGAATAAGGATATAGGTCATATACAGCCCGGAAAGGATTAAACCGGGGATAAGAGCCCCGGCAAAGAGCTGTCCTACCGAGATAGCCGCCATCGGTCCGTAAATGACTATCATGATGCTGGGTGGTATCAGGATCCCCAGGGTGCCTCCGGCGCAGACGGTACCGCAGGCGAGCGATTTATTATAACCTCGTTTGAGCATGGGAGGCAGGGCCAGTATTCCCATGGTGGTCACGGAGGCGCCGATGATACCGGTGCAGGCGGCAAAGATAGTGGCCACGAAAATGGTGGCCAGGGACAGTCCCCCCCGTAGCCCTCCCATGATAAGATGCATGGTGCCGAAGAGCTTTTCGGCAACTCCGGAGTGCCCCAGCATCATCCCCATAAACACGAACAGGGGGACCGCCAGGATAACATAATTGGTCATCGTCTTATAGATCTGAGCCACCGCCATGCCATAAATCCGGTCTCCCATAAAGAGAATCCCGAAGACAAAGCCCACTCCGGCCAGTATAAAAGCCAGGGGAAAGCCGGAAAAGATGCCCACCGCCAGTATGCCGAGCATCAGGATGGTAACCGTCGCCGGACTTATCGTTATATCTAGCATCATTTACCTCGGAAAACAGTTTTCAGGTCGCGAACAAACGTTGTCACCATTGCCCGTGCCAGCAGAATGAAAGCTATCGGAGCCACGGTCTTAAAGGGGTAGATAATGTTCCTCCAGGCACTGATTGAGCTCCGCTCATGAATTGCCCACGAGTTCTGGGCCCACTCAACCAAATTCGGTAAGACGAGAATCCACAACGGGAAAACAATAAGCAGCGTCAGCACTACATCAAGTATCGCCTTACCGCGAGGTGACAGGAGCTGATATAACAGGTCTACCCTGATATGGCCTTTCTGGACGAGCACCCAGGCCAGTACCAGAACAAAGAGACTGCCACCCACCATCCGCTGTATCTCAAAAGACCATATCGTTGGTTCATTAAATACGTACCTTGAGATAACTTCGTACACGACGGCAACTATTAGTAATAGCACCAGGTAAGCGGCGAGTTTTCCCACCCATATGCATATAAAGTCAATCCCCTGCAGAATGCGCTCGATTACAATCATAAGGCACTATCCTCACTCACCCCCACCCAACTCCAATTTGGGACGGGGGTGGGGGTGAGTGTCTGAGAGCAAAAATTAGCTAGAACTTGGGTGACTGGTACTGTTCAAAGAGCTTCCACGTTTCCATGAAGTCCAGCTGACTCTGGTACACCTTGGCGAAGAACGGGTCTTCAGCACTCTTCTTCTTGTAGAGGTCATCGGCTATCTCGAAGAATTCTGCTTGCAGCTTATCCGGCATGGTCACAATCTCTAGGTTCGGCATTTCCGAAAAAGCCTTGAGTGCCTTGGCGTCTTGAATCACCAGGTCGGTGTATGCCAGTTGGGCAGTGGCGTGGTTAACGGCATCGTACAATATCTTCAGGTCATCAGGCAGCTTCGCCCACGAATCGGCGTTGACCGCCTCCCAGGTCACCGTGGACGGCTGGTGTATCCCTGGAACATAGACGTACTTCATGATTTCATAGAAGGCGAGTTGGATATCCGTTGCCGGATTGGAATATTCGAAGGCATCCAGAATACCCTTCTCCGCTGCCGCATAGAGCTCGGCACCGGCGATGGTGGTCACCGAAGCGCCCACCCTCGGGTCCTGCAGCACTTCTGCCCAGAATCCCTTGGTGCGGAATTTTACCCCTTTCCAGTCTGCCAGGGTGTCCATCCTGACATTAGACCAGTTGAGGTCTTCCGGGGTGGTGATATAGGTGTAGCCAGTGTAGCCAAAGTTGAAGGGTTCAAGCACTTCATACATGTAATCCAGCCCGCCATAATGCTCGAGCCATGCCCCCATCTGTATGGACGTCAGCCCGAGAGGACGAGCGGAGAACAGCGGGGAGGCCGGTATTTTACCAATCCAGGTGTGCATGGTCGAGTTAAGCGCGTCGATGGTGCCGTCATTGGTGGCATCAAAGGCCTCTTTGCCACTCATAATCTCACCATGCGGATGGGACTCGATAATAAAGCGACCGTTGCTGGCTGCTTCAAGCATGTCATTGCGTTTCCTGAGCCAGATCATGTTATGCATAGGTTCAGACCACTGGGCTACCTGCACCCATTTAACCACTTCAGCAGGTGCTGCCGGGGCTGGTGCTGGAGCTGGTGCCGGCGCTGGTGCCGGCGCTGGTGCTGGAGCAGCACAGGCTGCTATTAAACTAGAAATCAAAGCTATTAGCGTCACCAAAACCAAGGCCTTCTTCTTAACCATTTTTAACCTCCGTTACCTTTGAATTCACCCGATAACAAATCCTCCTTCTGAAAGCTATCACCCCCTTCTAATTAATAGTTATGATCTCTCAAAAATCGATTCCTACCGAGATCAGGATCAAATATGATGATACTCTAGCATAACTTAATATATATCTCCTTACTCTTAAACCAAAAAGAGACAAAGTTTAGCACCGTTGTTTGTAAAAGCACTCACAATCTTTTTTCATAACATCGCCATTAAAAGTCATTCTGTTTATTTTTTAAAGCTATTACGATATTGTTTGGTAGTTTAACTTTCATATGATGTTTTGTCAATAGATTGCCTCCTTTTTTGAGGCATGCCAGTCCCCGAAATTTGGACAGGTTTTTAAGAGCGGGTTCTGCTCCCTAAAATAATAAAGACAGGACAGGAGGATCAGGTCACCACATATTCTTTAAGGAAGGTATATTCGTAATAGAATACCTACATAATTTACATCAAATTGGCGACAAACACTTTGAATTCATGGCACTCTCTCTTCCAATAGAAGGTGCTGGTGGTTCACTAGTCCGAGTAATAGCGATTCAAGAATAAATCTGCACATTCTTAGTACTCATGTCGAGAGTACTAGCGTAATCGTTCAAGAAGGGCTTCAAGTTATGGTATGGGTAAATATTTTCTGGTGGAGCAAAGTGGACAGGATAAAGAACTTGTAGTTTAATTTTCAGACTAGCCACTTAACTCGCCTTCTTCTACTAGACTTAGATTACTTCCCTATCTCTAAGCTCCTTAATCTGGGCATCGCTGTAACCGTGTCTCTTTAGAATTGGGACGGTATGTTCTCCCAGCTCGGGGGCAATGTCGAGTTTAGCTGGGGTTTCAGAAAATATCCAAGGACTTCCGTGTACTTTGAGCTTCTTGCCGTACTTAGGATAATCGACCCATGTAACACACTCGTTGGCAATAACATCCGGGTCATTAGAGGCTTCGAGTAGAGTACTAACGGGGGCGCTGAAGATATCAGCTTTGCGTAATGTCTCGACCAAATTATCGCGGGTATCCGTTGCGAAGAATTCATTGAGGGTCTGAAGCAATAGTTTTCGTTTCTCCTCTGATACCACAGCGTCGCCGAGGTTGGCCACGCCCTTTTCCTCAAGTGTATCGTAGATCCCGACTGCCGTCATTGCGTTCTTCCATTGTAAATAATTTACCTGAATTACAAAGGGCTTGCCATTCTTGTCAAGAAAGCTACAAGCTAGCCTCGGCTGTTCCGCGCTACCCTCAATACGTGCCTGGCCGATAATTGGATTCTCTTGTTTCCACATGGTGGTATTGAATACGTGGCCCATGAGACGAATCTGCCCGCCCAAGAGCGAGCAGTCAATCTTTTGTCCGACGCCTGTCACCTTGGCGTAGTAAAGCCCGGTTAAGATAGCACCGTAAGTTAAGATTGCACACGTTTCATCGGCAACCGATACTACGCCGGCTTTTAAAGGTTGTCCGGGCGTTGAAAAGGCTTCAGTAATGCCGCCCAGCGCCTGCCCTATGAAATCCGTACCGGGTAGCTGAGCATGAGGACCTTTGGGGCCATAAGCGGAAATCGAGACATAGACAATCCTTGGATTAACTTTCTTAAGGTCTTCATAGCCGGCACCGGCTCTTTCCATAGCCCCGGGGCGGAAGTTCTGGCCGAAGACATCTGCATCTTTCACCAGTTCATAGAGGATTTCCTTGGCTCCGGGTTTCTTTAGGTTCAGGGTAAAACTATTCACACCTCGGTTATTGGTCTCAAAATAAGAATTGGGGAAACCAGGGATATCAAAATATACTCTTGAGGGATCTCCAGCACCCGGTGCCTCGATCTTGATGACTTCAGCTCCCATCATAGCCATAAGCATATACGGGACTGTACCTGCCTGAGCTTGTGAACAAGTCACAACTTTCACTCCGTCCAGTGCCCCTGGTCGTTCAACCATGGTTTTCAACCCTCCTTATTACAAGGAACTTTTTTATATACTCCAAAAGTATACTTTTTTTAAACGATATTATACAATTTTCCCCAGTATTTGTTATTATGTTCCACAGAGATAAAAACATTTTCCGTTGTGTGTCCTTTATCGACATAGCTATGAGCCTCGATAATTTATTCATGCCGAATAATTTAAGATTAAGAAGATGATAAAAGTCGGGCCGGATGTCCGAATTAGTTCAATAAAAAATAGATAATAAAGGAGCCTAGTATGGAACAAGACAAAGCAGTACAGAGTGGTAAGCACATTGGGAGAGTGTTGAAAGAAGAGGGTGTTGAGTATCATTTTGGACTCCATGGCGGTCACATAAACGCGTTTATGGTCGGCTGCGGCCTAGAGGGTATTAAACTCGTCCATGTACGCCATGAGCAGGCAAGTTCTTACTGTGCTGATGGCTATGCAAAGGCTTCGAGGAAGGTTGGTATTTCTTTTTGTACCGCCGGGCCCGGCCTGACAAACCAGATAAGCGGTATTGCTCACTGCTACTATTCAAGGACTCCCAACGTTCATTTCACCGGGCAGGTATCTAGGAGACAGGACGGTCACCTTGACATTCATGAATCCTGGGCCGACCAGCTATGTAACAGCATTACCAAGTGGACAAAGCGCATTGTGGACCCGACACAGGTTGCCTACTGGACCAAAAAAGCGGTTTGCGATGCTATAAGCTATCCCCAGGGACCCATCGTCCTTGAAATCCCATCGGATGTTCTTCATGCGAGAACTACCGTTGCCCAGCAGGGACA
Source organism: Dehalococcoidia bacterium (assembly GCA_030613665.1). Lineage (GTDB taxonomy): Bacteria > Chloroflexota > Dehalococcoidia > Dehalococcoidales > RBG-16-60-22 > E44-bin89. The sequence continues at coordinate 1,986 of JAUWLN010000070.1, read as the reverse complement.
TTATGTCCCCAATGCTTATGAGAAGCCGCTGCCTCCTCAAGGGAATCCGGCTGCGGTTGAGAGAGCCGTAAGAACGCTGCTAAGTGCTGAGAGGCCGGCAATTGCCGCTGGCCAGGACATCTGGTACTCTCATGCCGAAGATGAACTTCTGGAGTTTGTTGAGCTGGTCAACATCCCGGTGATTACCCGCCGTCTCGGGCGGGGTGCCGTTCCCGAAGACCATCCGTTAGCTTTTAAGAGCGCGGCAAGAAGGGCTATTCTAAGGTCAGCCGATGTCGCCATGACTATCGGTCTGGCTATGAACAGCGTACTTGAAGGCTGGGGCGCCTGGGCAATGGGCCGTAGGCTTATCCAGATTCAACCGTCCATGGCTCTGGTCAATCCTTCACCACCCAGTGAACAGATTGTAATCGGTGATTCAAAGATGGTTCTCCAGCAGATGATTGACTGTGTTAAACAACTGTATCCGAAAGGGGTACCGAAAAAAACAGAATGGCTCCAGAAACTTGCCGACCTAAAGGTACAAGATGATAAAGAGCTGATAGCTGAGGCGGCACCGGGTAAGAATATGAAGCCTCTCCACCCCGCCTGGGTTGCTCAGGAGTCGCTCTCCGTTCTGGAAGATGATGCTACTATCATTCTCGATGCACGTAGCGCCAGTACTTACATTACGACGAGGTATACCTGCCGGAAAGCCGCCACACTTCTTGAATCATCCACACATACTGGTTTCGGCCATGGTATCGGTATGGGCATTGGTGCCCAGATCGCCAGACCAGGAAAACAGGTTCTGGTAATCATGGGTGACGCCGGTATGGGCGTCGGAGCTATGGACTTCGAAACCGCGGTCAGGTGCCAACTACCTGTCGTTTACCAGGTAAACAACAACCATGTCTGGCACCCGCGCAGTGGACCTCTGTACCGTAAAGCGTGGAAGCTTGTCGGGGAGCAGCAAGACCTTACCGCGACCTTCATGCATGAGACCAACTTCGCTAAGTTTGCGGAATGCTTCGGTGGCATCGGTATCCGCGTGGAAGACCCGGCGGATGTCGCCAAGGCTCATGCCCAGGCTTTCGAGATGGCTCACGCTCAGAATAAACCGGCCATTGTTGATTGTGTGCTTGATAGAACAATCGGTCCCCGACCCGAAATGGCAGAGAAATGGGCAGATCTGGCGAAGGGTGACCTATCCTGGATTGACCCGGAAGATGTTGATGAAGAGTTGCGGCGTGAAATGTACCCCGAGTTATACGATAAGTAAGGAGTAAAGGTAAGACTTTTCGTCCATTCTAAATCGAATTTTAAGAGGCTGCGACTTTAAATCTCCAGTTTTCTGAAGTAAACCGTGGGAATCTATTCAGATGGTGGAGAGGTATACGAGGTTGGTGAGATTTGAGGACAGTCTCAAGCTTCCCAGCTAATTCTTCACCTCACCGGAACCTGTAGCCCCATCTTACACAGAGACGATCCTTGAAATCCATCGAGTAGCTCTAGACTCCCCACCTAGTTCTTCACCTCGCCCCAGTTCTTACAATTTCACAACAAATATTACCTGCATAATCCCCTCCCCCCATTGTAAAACGAGCTATATCTTCAAATTCACCATTCTGACTAATTGTTAAATAATGAAGCTGAAAACCTGATAACAACTCCATGCCAAAGGGTAGCGAAGGATGCAATTGCTTCCTCTGATTTTACAAAATGGGCGATTGTTAAATGGAATTTTCCTCTTTAGCGACTGAATTTGGGCACGATATAAATGGGTATCGCGAAGTCTTGTTTTTGATTGTCCTACCGTCTATTTTACGACGCCGGCATAAATTTTAAGGCTAAAAGGTAGGATGTTATTGTGACCATGCTCTTGAGAATGCGATAACTCACACCCCTATTATCAGGGAAAACGGAATCCCCTTATGTGGCTGCTTTTCGGTTCGGGACTGCTGTGAATTGTGACTATGTAACCAAGGAAAGTTATTCCAGTTTGTA
>JAUWLN010000147.1 GCA_030613665.1 Dehalococcoidia bacterium | reverse complement strand
GAAAGAGGCTAAAACGTGACATATCAGAGTAACTGTTTTTGTTCTTGCCTTCGCCATCTGGAAAGGTATTGCCGTTCTCCTTCGGTCAGGGCTATGCTATCTCGTAGCTTCTCTCCGATAGTGAGTAGCCGTTCTGGTGCTCCGAGTAAGAATGTCCGAGCGTCAATCCAAGCGTCTATGTCCAGGGCTTTATCATCGGCAATTAGTTCTCCGAGTTCGGTTAGATTGCCTTGACTGTCTATGATAGGCTTATTCAGGCTTTCTACCTTGACCAGCTTTGGGCATTGGCTGTAAAGGTTATTCTCTTTACACTTTATCCTTTGGGCTTTGCTACAGTTGCCACAGGTTAAGCCGTTAGTTCGCTTGTAATGTTCTCTCCAGTATTGGGCTTTGGTGAAGCTGGCTATGCGATACATCCAGCTATGATTATCGGGCTTGTGTCCGTTGCTTCTGCCAGCATCGGCAAGGTTGCTTATTATGGTATGGAGCAAGTCCTCTCGGTCAGGCACACTATTGGCTATCGGCAAGGCTACATTATAATAGGCAAGGTAAGGCTCAGGGAGCTGGTCATAGCCGTTACCGTTGTGGTCATCTTGCCTTTGGTTGCGCCTTCGGCTAGACTTTACATGGCGGGGCTTTGCCTTGAGTGTTTGACAGTTTGCCGACTTTCCGCACCACGGCCAAACGCCCTGCCTCTCATTTAATACCCAAATCTTACCGCACCGACTACAATGCCCTTGAGGATTATTGTTATCACCGTTTAACGGTGCTGGTGCTGTTGCCATCGTTACCATCGCTTGACCCCCTTTTTAGAGCTTATTTGCCCTATGAGGACCAGCGGTCAGGTCATGGCTTTGGCTGTTCAGTTGTTAAGGTGCTCACGTTCAAAAAACGTGTTTACATTCTCATTATTTAACAATTAGTCATCAAGTGATATTTCAAGAACTAGCTATTATGTCGGTAATCCCCCCGGGAGAATGGTAAATTAAAACAAGAAAATAAGAGCACAAGGAGGATTACCGTTGACTTACCGACTCAAGAGGGAGGTGGTAGATGGAGTTGTAAATATCTCTCTGGGAATGCCCGAGGCAGACGCCTATCTCAAATTTGTTAGAGACCGATGCCGGCTTAACACCGTGTTGAGCTATGGGTACGATCTTCAGGTCTTCTTGAACTCGATCCAGAAACCGGTACTCGAGATTACTCCGCTCGATATCCTTGCCTTCATCGAAAGCCAGCAATCGGCTCATAATCGACAAGGCCGTACGAACGGTCTTTCCATCAAGGGACCGGGGCTCTCCAACCGGACAATCAAACGGCGGCTTGCCGCGGTCACCGGTTTCTACGAGTACCTCAGTGTCTATCATAACCTCCAACTTAAAACGAGCCCAATTCCCCGCGGCCTGGTCAGACGAAAAACTTCGTGGGGCAATTGGTATGGCAGACCTACCACCACGCCTCTTATCAGAGCGCCGGAGACTTTACCCAGGCCCTTGGACCCTGAAGAGATCGCTCCTTTTATCGATTCGATGCGCTTTCATCGAGACAAGGCCATGGTCCTGCTGATGCTGCTGGCCGGTCTCAGAAAATCCGAGGTATTGAAGCTAGCTCTTGAGGATATCGACTTCGGTCAACGCACCTTGACGGTGAAGGAAGGCAAGGGAGGTCACCGGAGGGTGGTCGCTATATCGGATACCGGTCTCCAGGAGCTAATCAGCTATCTGAACAAAGAACGGCCAGCCAGCGGCTCCGATCGGGTATTTCTGGTCATGAAAGGGCGAAACAGGGGTCAGCCGATGACCGTAGGGGCTCTGGATACCATCATCGAGTATCACCGGGAGAAGGCAAATACACCTGGTATTCAATGCCACCGTCTGCGCCATACCTGTTTTACGAAGCTAAGGCAGGGAGGCATGTCACTTGAAGCCCTGCAAGCGCAGGCTGGTCACCGTAGCATCACCACCACCAGAGTCTATCTACATCTTTGTCCCCGGGAGCTCCAGCAGGAATATCTCCGGTTTTCAGACAGCCTCTTTTCCGAAGGACGAGCCGATGAATAGTCAATTGACTCTGGACAGGTCCGCCATCGAGCTGAGCCTCGAAAGTAACCTACTTTCGACGAGCGAATCTAAAAAAGAACTTGCTTCATATCACGACTGCCTGGTAGGGAGTTACATGTCATACTTGAAAGCGGCCGGTTACTCAAAAATCCCTCATGAAATCCGCGTCTTTGAGCGAGGAGCCAGGCGCTTCCTGAGCAAATTCCCCGATCCCCAGTTCTGGCTTACACTCTCGGTAGAGGAGCAACATCGCTGTGATCGCAAAGAACGCAGTTTTGTTCACTACCTGATATTACGCCGCCTCTTACCCATGCCCATACCCTATATGCTTACACGCAAGCCTCGGTTTTACCAGATGGCGATTCGCCTGATGGAACGAGAGGCTTTCCAACTATACCAGAAGGCAGCTCAACGACTGGGGTATCGGGAACAAAATATCCAGGGTCAGTTTCACCCTTTACTTTGCCTGATGATCTGGGCCCAGAAACCGTTGCAGGCTCTCACCCTCGATGATTTGAATAACTTTCGGCAGGAGCTGTGCGACGCCTATATAGAATTAGCGAGTAGTTACAAAGGGAAACGGGTACGGCATGGGCTTCCCATAAGATGGGATGGGCAGCTGAATATTATTCAAACCGTCCTTTTTCATATGGGAGTCTTCCCCCAATTAACCCGCAGCACACGCAGGATTAGCTTTGAGGGACAATGGAAAAATGTCCCGACTGATATCGCCGCCGCTGTCCGGCGCTATCTGCAGCAGATGTCCTTGTCCCTCCGTCCTGAATCAGCCTACCAGGAAAAGACGCGTCTGTTCCGGTTTTTCTCCTGGCTGGCCCAAACGAATCCGGAGATAACCAGAATCGAGCATATTCAGCGCTGCCATATCGAAGCCTTTAAAGAGTACATACGCTGGGCGCCTCTCCAGCATAAATCAAACGGCCCTGGAGACGTACTTCAGCCGGCGACCAGGTATCACTTCCTTGCTGCCTTGTATTATTTCTTTATCCGTATCTCTGAGTGGCAGTGGCCGGAGGCTCCCAGTCGGGTACTGGTATTTCCCGGAGACTTTCCTATCCTGGACAGACCCTCTCCGAAATTTCTGGATGAGATAGCCGCGGCGAAATTCCTCCAGGCGGCAAGAGCTCATCCCGACTTGTTTACCAGGCTGTGCTGCGTTACACTTATCCTAACCGGAATGCGCCAAGGCGAATTCCTTGACCTTACCGCTGACTGCGTGGTCCAGATCGGCGATAACTACTGGCTCCGTGTGCCTCTGGGAAAGATGCATAACGATAGATACATCCCGCTTCATCCGGAGGTAAAAGATCTCCTGGACGAATGGATAGACCAAAGCCCGCCGAAGAAGCCTTATGATTTCCTGTTTGCCTCGCACGGCCATCGGCTCGGAAGAGGTAAAGTGGCTCTTGCCGTGGAACGCATTAGGAAGGCAGCCGGCATCAAGGAACACATTTCACCGCACCGGCTTCGACATACCTTGGCTACCTTGGCCATCAACCGGGGAATGCCTCTGGAGAGTATCGCCGCTCTTCTGGGACATCGCTCTTTGTCCATGACCATGGTCTATGCTAGGATCGGCAACCGGACCGTACAGCAGGAATACTCTCAGGTGAGTGAGCACCTGGAGGAGCTTTGTAACCGGGTAGACTTGTTAAATAACCAACCTGCCCTTACGGAAGGAACCCAGATGCGCCGGCTGCGGCAGGACCATTGGCGGATGCTTGGTAACGGCTATTGTACCCGGCCGGATGGGGTCCCATGTGAATACGAGACCATCTGCGAATCCTGTCCTTGCTTCTCGACTACGGTCGAATTTCTACCGGTCCTTCAAAAGCAGAAACAGGATGCCGAAGAAAAGGGGCAAATCCAGCGGGTAGACGTCTTTGCTGATCTCATTAAAAGCATGGAAAGAAGCTAATTCACTCCTACTTGATTATTACCTGCATAATAGCTCGTTTTACACCCCCCGTCGGGCAGTTAGATTGAAAACTTTTTTGTTTGATTTCAGCATAAGACAAAAGGGGCTTTGGTTAT
>JAUWLN010000051.1 GCA_030613665.1 Dehalococcoidia bacterium | reverse complement strand
CTCCCCGATGCTGGCGCCCATGCAGGCGCAGGTGTCCATGGCGAGGAGCGGCGGATATGTGCCCAGTGTGTAGCAGCCGATATCGCCGGTGATTATCAGCGGTGAGTCGGCCAGTGTCTTATCCTGTGCTTTGGCCAGCTTGGCACGCTGCCCGATGGTGCTCAGCACGGAGAAAAGGCCGGTGTGGGGACAGCCCGGGCAGAGAAGGGGAGGACGCCCGGGCAGCTCGGCGCCGGTCCCTATTTTTCGGCGTGGTGAACCAGGGAGAAGGCCTGCTTTCTGGGCTGCTTCAGAAATGATGTCGGGGTTGAGCTCACCTACCCTGGGGATGAACTCTTTGCCGATAACCTCTATCCCCATTGCCTGCATGTTTTCCTGGAGGAACGGGTCGAGTTCTTCCACCACAAGCAGTTTTTTTACCTGTTTGGCAAACTTCCGGAGAAGATTATGGGGCAGGGGATATGTCATGCCGAGCTTGAGGAAAGAAGCCTTTGGAAATACCTCACGTGCATACTGGTAGGCTACCCCACTCGTCACCACCCCGAGCTCCCGGCTGCCCCGGATGACCTGGTTGAGCGGACAGGTCTCGGCGTATTCAGCGAGCTTGACGAGTCGGTCTTCCATTAACGGGTGCCGCAAGCGGGCGTGAGCCGGCAGCATGACGTACTTGGCGGCATTGTATTTGAATTCCGGCTGGCGGGCAGGCAGGGCGCGGCTTCTTTTGACGTCCACCACCGTTTTGGAGTGTGAAATGCGGGTGGTGGTACGCACAATTACCGGTGTATCAAACTGCTCGCTGATGTCAAAGGCATGAGCCAGAAGGTCGTAGGCTTCCTGACTGTCGCCGGGTTCGAGTACGGGCACCTTGGCCAGCCTGGCAATGTGGCGGTTGTCCTGCTCGCCCTGTGAGCTGTGTGCCCCGGGGTCATCGGCGCAGATAACCACCAGCCCGCCATCGACGCCGGTGGTTGAGGCCGCCATAAAAGGGTCCAGAGCCACGTTCAGTCCCACCTGCTTCATCGATGCCATGGCGCGCACGCCGGCATAGGACGCTCCCAGAGCCACCTCCATTGCCACCTTTTCGTTGGTTGACCACTCGGCGGAGACATCATCAAAGCGGGCGATGGCTTCCAGGATTTCGGTGCTTGGGGTCCCGGGGTAGGCGGTGGCAACCATGACACCAGCATGATAGGCTCCCAGAGCGAGAGCCTCATTTCCGGATAGAAGCTTCTTCATTGCCGACATATTACTACCAATAATAGCATAATTTGCCCGTTGGAAAAACGCTGACAGGAATTGACAAAGGCGGTTCGTAGCGACATAATACGCTTAAATATTTCATGGTAAAGGAGGATGTCATGCCGGTATATATGATGCTTACCACCCTTACCGATGCGGGACGCAAGGCACTGCAGGAGGACCCCGAGATACTGCGGGGGTTCAATAAAGAAGTGGAGTTCATGGGGGTCAAAATCCTGGACCAGTATGCGCTGCTCGGCCAGTACGACTTCGTCAATCTTGTGGAAGCACCGAGCAATGAGGTCGTGGCCAAACTGGCCACGGTATTGAGTGTTCAGGGTCACTTTTCCACGCTGACTCTGGCGGCAATCACTATCGATGCGCTCATTGATACGCTGAAGGAGAAAGACAGACCCTGGAAATAGTAAAATGAAGGAAGCACGGTAAATTTTTTAGCATAGCAAAGAGCGGCGGTAGCAGGCAGTAAAATCGCCGAGCTCCATTGAATTTATATAACGTATTGTAAAGCCATGTCAGAGTTGCCACCTGAAGTAAAATCGAAAATTCTGGCCATGCAGCGGGGTGAAATAACCGAGCATTTCATCTACGGGCGACTGGCGAAATCGGTGAAAAACCCTCACAATCAGGACGTCCTCCGGCGCGTCGCCAAAGATGAGCTGAGACACCATGACCTGTGGCAGCAATACACCGGCGAAAAACCAGGGCCCAGCCGGCTGAAGATATGGCTTTATTACCTTATTTCACGTATCTTCGGCCTGACCTTTGGCATCAAACTGATGGAGGAGGGGGAAGAAAAAGCTCAGGCAGCCTATGCCGAACTCGCCAGGCATGTTCCGGCGGCCTCCGATATTGCCAGGGATGAGCATAAACACGAGCAACAGCTTGTCCGCCTGATAGATGAAGAACGACTCCGCTACGCGGCAGACGTGGTGCGGGGTCTGAATGTGGCGATTGTGGAGCTTACCGGGGTGCTGGCTGGCCTGACGCTGGCCCTGCCTGACCGCGGGCTGATTGTGCTTGCCGGGTTGATTACCGGGGTGGCGATGGTGCTTTCTGTGGCCAGCACCGAATATCTGGGAGCGAAATCAAGCGGGGGTGGTCACAGCCCCTTAAAGGCGGTTCTTTACGGCGGGGTGGCCAATATCATCACTTTTGTCTTTCTGCTTTTCCCCTATCTTATCTTTGACAATGTCTACCTGTCTCTGGGAGTTATGGTTTTCAACGCTATTATAGTGGTCTTTATTTTCAGCTTCTATATCTCGGTGGCCAGGGAGATTTCCTTCCGCAGGCGGTTTTCGGAGATGGCGCTGGCCAGTATCGGCGTGGCGGCGCTGGCCTTTCTCATCGGTTATCTGGCGCGGACATTCCTGCACATACACGTTGAATAAAGATATTCCCGCAAAACCGGCTCGCGTCTCTTCAGAATACGTCTACTGGTGGTACTGGATTTCGGCATTGGGGTAGACCGCCACCGCCGCGCCATCGCCGTTTCTTTCCTGGAGTACCTTAAGCACGTCATCCCAGCGGTGTAAGAACAGCGCCTTGGCCGCGCCGCCGAACCAGCTCCGACTCTGGAGGTCGGGGTATTCCGTGAAGACGATGAGGCGGTTGACCTGAGAGGGAATCTGGCGTTCTTTTCGCAGGGGCCCCCAGATTGATTCTCCGAACGGACCCAACAGGTAGTGCGTTACCTGCCCCTCAGGATGGTTGGCGATAACGACGACGTCTCCACCTTCAGGTTTCAGCGCCGGATAGGTCGTTGGCAGGCCGATCCAGGCCTCATTCGCCTTGGCGAAAGCATTGGCAATGGCGATATCTTTGCCGGACAGCTTTGGCGTCAGGTAGTGCGGCTTGGCGCCCTTGACCGCTTCTTCATAAGCCGGTCGCAGCGCGCCGGAATATATGGCCACCGTTTCTCCCCACATATTGACTATACAGTTGATGAGGACATCGAGGTTGGCCAGGTCTCCCGCCTCTTCGATGTCTAGGCGTCCCAGGTTACCTTCGTAGGCACCGTGACCCGTGTACTGAGGCCCTTTCGCCAGCTGGGCCTTGCGGAACAGCTGGTGGTTGTATTCTATTGTCTCAAACGAGGCCACCCCGGGCAGAATGATTTTCCCGCCCCCGCCGAAACCGGTGCTGGGGTGGGGCACCACCGAGCCGATGGCGATTTTAAGGTCGCATTTCATCACCTCGTCGTTAACATAGACCTTCGTGCCGTAGGTCCTGGTCGTACCGACGCAGGTGCAGTTGGCATAGGGGTTGTGGTTGTAGACCGGGAAGCGGGCCAGAGTTTCCTCGCCGAGCTTCTTCACAAAGTCTATACGGTTCATGGCGCCGTGGCAGCCCAGTGCGGAAACGAATCGTATATTACTGTCGGGAATACCGGCGGCGGCAAGCTCTTCGAGCACGAAAGGGACGATTTCCGCCACCCGGGTTACCCTGGTCATATCATCGAAAATAATAACTGCCTCTTTTTTCCCTTGAGCCAGTTCCCGCAGTGGCGATGTGCCAATCAGGTCGCCGGTGACTGATTCTCTTATCTGCTCCAGACTGAGGGCGGGGCGGTTGTAACCGGCCATATAGCCCATTTCAACCTGCCAGTTATCGGGGATGGGCAGTTCCAGTTCTTTCATTCCATGCCAGGCGAGCTGGGGCAGTTTAAGCTTGTTCGGCATCGTGAACACCTCTCTTAATACTGTCTACTAATACTGTATCTCAGCGTTGGGGTAAATGGCAACTCTGTCGCCGCCGTCACCGTGTGTCTCCTGAAGAAGCTTTAAAACCGCATCCCATCGGCGGCAATATGTGATTCTATCGTCGCCATCAAATCAGTTGCCGCCGCTGGTTATCCGGGGTAGCTTGAGCACATTTGACATAATGGGCTTCTCTGAGGACACCTTTACATTATATCATGGTGGTTGAGTGCGATTTTCAACCCGGGCGCATTGGAGCAATTATTGTTTCCGGATTTTGTTGCGGGTTTCGGGTCTATGACGTATACTAATGGGCGAGATTTTCAAACGAGGAGGTAAAACATGCCAAACGGGTACCACGGCAAGATTTTAAGAGTAGACCTTTCCTCAGGACGTATCAAGACAGAAGAATATCCGGAAAATTTCTATCGCCAGTATTTCGGGGGTTCAGGATTTGTTGGCTATTTTCTGCTGAAGGAGATTAAACCCGGTGTTGAGCCGCTGAGTCCGGACAACAAGCTTATCTTTGCTGCCGGTCCACTGACCGGGGTGCCGGCCGGTGGTTGCGGTCGGCATAGCGTGGGGGGCAAATCGCCGCTCACCGGTGGGTTCGGTGAGGCTGATTCCGGCGGTTACTGGGGAGCCGAACTGAAAATGGCCGGCTTTGATGCCATAATCGTGGAAGGTAAGGCGGAGAAACCGGTCTATCTTTCTATCCAGGATGGAAAAGCCGAGCTCAAAGATGCCCGCCATCTGTGGGGAATGAAAGGGCTGGAGTGCCAGAACGCCATTCGTGATGAGCTCGGCGACCAGCAGGTCAAGGTGGCATATATCGGTCCCGCCGGAGAGAAACTGGTCAGGTTTGCCAATGTTATGAATGACCTTGATGCCGCCGCCGGCCGGACCGGTATGGGGGCGGTGATGGGCTCCAAAAAACTGAAGGCCATCGCCGTGCGCGGAAAACAGCGCGTGTCAATCGCTGACTCAGTAGCATTCAAGGAAATTGCCCGCTGGATTGCGGATAACACGCCCATCACCAATCAGGGGATGCACGACTTCGGCACGGCACGGGTGGTCGCGGCGCTTGACCCGGCGGGAGGTCTGCCGACCCGTAATTTCCAGCTCGGCTCCATTGAGGGTGCCAACAAGATAGACGGGCAGGCCATGCTGGACACCATTTTCGTAAAGCGGAGGGCCTGCTTCGCCTGTCCCGTGCAGTGCAAACGTGAGGTGAAATTAGATAAACCGTATGTCATCGACCCGAGCTACGGCGGCCCTGAGTATGAAACTATTGCGGCCCTGGGCTCTGACTGCGGCATCACCGACCTGCCGGCCATTGCCAAGGGGGGTGAGCTGTGCAATGCTCATGGACTGGATACCATTTCCTGCGGAGCGACCATCGCTTTCGCGATGGAGTGTTTTGAAAAAGGGCTGCTCACCACCAAGGATACCGGAGGCATAGAACTCCGCTTTGGCAGTACCGAGGCCATGCTGAAGATGGTTGAGCAGATTGCGCTGCGCCAGGGCTTCGGCGACACGCTTGCTGAGGGTGTGGCGCGGGTGGCAAAGAAAATCGGGCCTGCCGCTGAGGAATACGCCATGCATATCAAGGGGCAGGAATTGCCCATGCATGAACCACGCCTGAAACAGGGCCTCGGGGTCGGATATGCTATATCGCCGACCGGCGCCGACCACTGCCATAATATCCACGACACGGTCTACACGAGTATAGGCCCGATGCTGGAGATGGTATATCCGATTGGCATACTGGAGCCGATGGCGGCCGATGACCTGTCACCGTCCAAAATCCGACTTCTCAAGTATTACTCTGAATTCATGCACTTCCTCAACTGCGCGGTCTGCTGCTACTTTGTCATGTCACTGAGCCTTGTTGGCTTTGAGCGAACCACGCAGCTGGTAAGAGCGGTGACTGGCTGGGATACCTCGCTCTTCGAGCTGTTAAAGGTTGGCGAGCGGGCGGTAAACATGGCGCGAGTCTTTAACCTGAGAGAGGGCTTCACGGCCAAAGATGATACCATGCCAGAGCGTTTCTTTGCTCCCCAACCTTCCGGGCCGCTCAAGGGGGCGCTTGACCGCAAGGCGTTTGAGGAAGGCAAAGAGTCTTACTACGAGATGATGGGCTGGCCCAACGGTGTCCCGACGCCCGGCAGGCTTGGGGAACTGGGCATTGAATGGGCGGCATCGCAGCTGCCTTCGAAATAAAATAATACCATTGCCAGCAGGCAAAAGAGGTGAGACAGCTATGAACGGAAAGCTTTGGGAATCGTTCCGTATTGGACGTATGGAGCTTAAAAACCGGTTTGTCATGCCACCGATGGTCACCAGATACGCTGCTGATGACGGCTTCGTCACCGAGCGTATCAAGGACTATTATGAGGCACGTGCCCGAGGCGGCGCGGGGTTGATTATCGTTGAGGCGACCTATGTTCACCGACAGGGATGGGCTTTTATCAACCAGCTCGGCATCAGCGAGGATAAGTTTATCCCCGGAATGAAAGAGCTGGTTGACGTCGTACACAAGCACGGAGCCAGGATTGCCGTCCAGCTCCACCACGGCGGCCGGGAGGCGAAATCAACCGTAAGCGGATTGCAACCGGTTGCTCCCTCACCGTTGTCCGGACTGGCCGGTGAAACGCCCAGAGAGATGATTGTTGAGGAGATTGCCGAAGCGGTAGCCTATTTCGCCGAAGCTGCTCTCAGAGCCAGGGATATCGGGTTCGATGGGGTGGAGCTCCATGCTGCGCATGGCTATCTGATTGACCAGTTCCTTTCGCCGACTTCAAATAAAAGGGAAGATGAATATGGCGGGGGCGTGGAAAACCGGGCGCGTTTTCTTCTGGAAGTCATAGCCGCGGTAAAAGAAGCCGTGGGTGAGGACTATCCGGTGTGGTGTCGCCTGGACGGCAAGGAATACGGTGTTGAAGGGATAACTCTGGAAGATGCTCAGAAAACCGCGCGTATGGCGGAGGACACTGGCCTGGCCGCAATTCACGTGACAGCCTGGGGGCCGGCGGCACCGACGAATCGCGCCACGTCTACCTTTGTCCCGGCGATTATTGAGGAACTGGCTGAAGGGATAAAGAAAGTAGTCTCAATCCCGATAATCGCTGTTGGCAAGATAACGCCCGAGGACGGCGAACGGATGTTGAAAGAAAATAAGGCGGACCTTATCGCCGTCGGCAAAGCGATGCTGGCGGACGCGGAATGGGTCAATAAAGTAGCTTCGGGCAAGACGGATGATATAAACCCCTGCATAATCTGTAACGGCTGCCGCGATGATATCCGCAATCCGGACCTGGCGGGCATACGCTGCTCGGTGAATGCCACTCTGGGGCGTGAGAAGGAAAGCGAGATTATGCCGGCGGCGAAGCCAAAGAACATCCTCGTTTTTGGTGGCGGTCCGGCGGGCATGGAAGCGGCGAGGGTAGCCGCCCTGCGGGGACACAAAGTAACGCTGTGGGAAAGAGATTCGCGCCTTGGCGGGCAACTGGTCCAGGCGGCGATACCTCCGTACAAGGATAGAATCGCACCGATGGCCAGATATCTGGAAACGCAACTGCAAAAAGTTGGCGTCAGGGTTCAGACTGGTAAAGAGGCCACCGCGGCCGCGGTGGCTGAATCCAAACCGGATGTGGTGGTGGTGGCCACCGGCGTCAGGACTTTAACCCCTGATATCCCCGGGCTGGATAAAACCCGGTTCGTCGAGGCGGGAGATGTTCTGGAAGGGAAGGCCAAAGTTGGCGACAAGGTGGCCATAATTGGCGGCGAGCTGGTGGGGTGTGAAACGGCGGAATTCCTGGCCGACCATGGCAAACAGGTTACCGTGATGCGCCGTGGCCCCGAGATGGCGACGAGTGTCGGGCCCAGCAACCGGGCTTTCTTCCTCAGCCGGCTTCTGGATAAGGGTGTTACCCTGCTCCGTGAGGTCAGGTACAATAGTGTCAGCCCTGAGGGTGTTAACATAACCACCAAGGACGGGGAGGAAAGGACGATAGAAGCTGACACCGTGGTGCTCGCGGCGGGGGCTGTGCCGGATAACGCGCTTTATGAAGCTGTTAAAGGTAAAATCTCTGAAGTCTACAGCATTGGCGACTGCGTTGAGCCACGGACCATCCGTGACGCCATCAGCGAGGGGTTTCGTACCGGCCAGAAGATATAATCGATAAATTTTATAAGGAGGCATGTAATGGCCAAGCAGGTTATCACAATATCTACAGCACTTCCCGGTGTTCCTTATTCACCGGCAATCAAAGCGGGAGACTATATTTTTGTCTCCGGGCAGGTCGGTCATGTCGATAGCCAGGGCAATAAACTGGAGGGAGTTGAAGCCCAGACCAAACGGACGCTGGATAATATGAAGACGGTCCTGGAGGCGGCGGGCGCTTCAATGGACGACGTTGTGAAGACAACGGTGTTTCTGACCAAAGCCGAGGATTTCTCCAGTATGAATGAAGTGTACAAGACATATTTCACCAGGGACCTGCCAGCACGTTCCACACTTATCATTGCCGCGCTGGCCAGGCCCGGGATGGTGGTCGAAATTGAAGGTATTGCCTATCGTTCTTAGCTAGAAAGGGAACCCGCATTCAGACATGCAAAAAATCATAATTACCGCAGCATTGACCGGAGCCGGGCATGGTAAAGAGGCCAACCCCAATTTACCCGAACAACCAGAGGAGATTATCGAACAGGCATTGCAGTGCCGTGATGCCGGTGCGGCTATCGTGCACGTCCACGCACGCGATAAATCCGGCAACAATACCATGTCTCTGGATATATTCCGGAAGATTCACGAAGGCATAAAAAGTTCCAGCGATTTAATTGTCGAGCTGAGCACTGGTGGTGGCCCCACGCTCCCCAATGAGGAGCGTATCGCTCCTATGTTGCTGAAACCGGAGATGGCCTCGCTCAATACGTTTATGATGATAATGCCGGTCAAGGGCGTGGAGACGCCATTTATTTATAAAAGGTCGGAGATAGAGGAAAGCGCCCGGCGCGCCCGGGAACTGGGCGTAAAACCGGCGATTGCCATCCTGAACTTCACCTGCCTTGAGGAAGCGGAAAACCTGATAAGCAAGGGACTGGTGGACAGGCCTTACGTTCTGGATATTGGCCTTAATTTACCGGCGCAGGGAACGCTTCGGGGTACCTGGCAAAACCTGGTGGCGCTGGTGGAGCGCCTGCCCGAGGGGTCTGTTTTCAATGTCGCCATTGGCGGCGAAGCCGAACTGCCGCTGACCACTATGGCCATGCTGCTCGGGGGGAACCCACGGGTTGGCATGGAAGACAATGTCTACTACGCACCGGGTCAGCTGGCCAGGAACAACGCCGAACTGGTGGCGAGGACGGCGCGCATTGCCCGCGAACTGAGCCTGGAGATTGCCACGCCGGACGAGGCGCGTGAGATGTTGCAAATCCGACGGTAGAATAACCCAAACGTATTACTGGTATAATTCAGGTGGTCGTTGGGGCGATGGGATTTAAGATGCTAAGAATTGCCGGGCTGGGCGTCCTGCTGGTGGCCAGCCTGTTGTCATTGGCTCAACCGGCCTCGGCGGCAACAACGTCCTGGTCGGTCGTATCTCTTCCTGACGCGGAAGGCTACCAGCTTGGGCCGCCGGGCATTGATATCCGTGACCTGGCAGTTGCCTCCGATGGCTTCACCATATACGCAGCTCCGGGCGACAGCATAGCGGGAAAAAGCGTATTCCGGTCAAATGATACTGGCTTAAGCCGGATGGCGCAGAATGTTCCCGTTACCGCCGACCTCGTGGCGGTGGCGCCTGATGATGCCGATGTGGCGGCGGTGGTCAGAAAGATAGTCCCTTCGGTTTATCTCACCACCGATGGCGGTGTAACCTGGCGCTCTCCGGGCACAATCGAAGGCATTGTGGGCAACAGCGCAGACATAATTTATGACATTGCCATTTCCCGGGCGGCTGATGGGATGCGTTATCTGGCAATTGCCGGGGAGGAAGTTGGTGGCACGGGCAATGTCTGGTACTGTGAAATCGAGGCGGGGAAGCCGGAGTGGCAGGAAACCGGTTCTATGCCGGGTTTGGTCAGTAGTGCGGCCATAAGAGCACTGGCCTTTTCATCGAATTTCCCGGAAGACGGCACTCTGGTAGCCATGGCTGAAACCGGTGATAAACACGTGAATCTACAGATATTTCACTTTACCTCGCAGACGTGGAATGAACAGGCTGGATTTGCCGGCTATCCGGTGGACGTGCTCGGATATGATGAGACTGGCCAGATTGCTTCAACGTCAATAGCCCTGTCCCCGGACTACGATGGTGGCAGAGAAGACAGCCGCCTTGTTTTTCTTGGCCTGACGGTGAATGGCGATGGGGTCGCCGGCGGGGTCTACCGCATCATGGATACGGTCTGCGAACCGCTGCTAACCGGGGTTAACATGCACAGCATCGCTTTTGGTGGTAATGCCCTGGTCGCGGCTGCCTATAATGATAATACGGTCTATCGCAGCACCAATCCCTTGGCCCGGAAGCCAGCTTTAAAGCCTAATTCCGAGATGAAG
>JAUWLN010000121.1 GCA_030613665.1 Dehalococcoidia bacterium | reverse complement strand
ACGAGTGAGAACCTTCACTTTTTGTCCTATCCATTCCTGCGGTATAGCATCAGCAAACTGTTTTTCCATCCCAATTTACTCCCTTCACCCCCAAAGTCTTCTCTAAACTAAATCACACTTGATTAAGTCCTCATACGTTTCCCGTCGGCGGATAAGCCGCGCCCTGCCGTCACAGACCATGACGATTGCCGGTTTCAGCGAGACATTATAGTTGCTGCCCATCGCCAGGCAGTAAGCACCGCAGTCAGGCACCGCCAGTATATCTCCGGGGGCAATTTCGGGAAGGTCAATGTCCTTGATAAGGATATCACCGGACTCACAGAATTTGCCGGCAATGGTAACCTTCTTTTTCTCTTTATCGTTCATCCGGTTCGCCACCACGGCTTCATACCGCGCGTCATAGAGGGCGGGGCGGATATTATCCGCCATGCCGCCATCAACGGACACGTAACATCTTATGCCGGGTATTTCCTTGACCACGCCCGCTCTATACAGCGCCACGCCTGCCCGTCCCACTATTGACCGGCCCGGCTCGATTATGAGCTTCGGCGGTTCAAGGCTCTGCTGTCGGCATTTCTCGGTCACCGTGGTCGTTATCATCTCGGCATAGTCAGCTACCAGCGGTGCCGGCGAATCAACTGTATACTGGACGGCAAAGCCGCCGCCAACGTCAAGCTCCTTGAGTTCAAAGCCATGTTTGGTCTTCATCTCGGCAGCCAGGTCCATGATAACCCTGATGGCTTCCCGGTAGGGCTCGACCTCGAATATCTGCGAGCCCAGATGGAACTGCAGGCCTACCAGGTTCAAACCGGGGGCCGCCATTGCCCTGCTAACCGCCTCATCGGCACTGGCGAGAGGGATGCCGAACTTGCTGTCCTCAACACCGGTCGAGACATGCCTGTGCGTGTGCGGGTCAACGCCCGGCGTCAGCCGCAGCAGGACATCGGGCACGGCACCTCGCCGGCCGGCCATTCCCGCCAGCATCTCCAGCTCCTGAAAATTATCGATGACAATCCGCCCGACCCTGGATTCCAGGGCCATATCGAGTTCCCCGGCGGACTTATTGTTGCCGTGGAAATAGATTTTTTCCATCGGGAACTCAACGGAGCGGGCAATGCTCATCTCGCCTCCGGAGACAACATCCAGCCCGAGCCCCTCCTCTTTGAGGATAACCGCCAGCGCCCGGGTGACAAACGCCTTGCCGGCGTAGACAATCGCCGTGTCCGGATAGCGCTTGCCAAACTCGTTCCTGAATTCAGAGCACTTCTGACGCAGCGTCTGCTCGTCGAAGATATATAAAGGCGTGCCGAACTCTTCCGCCAGCGCCATCGTATCGCAGCCGCCAATGACAAGATGGCCCTTCCCGTCGACTTCAGCCGTCGGCGGAAAAAGCACCAGTCTGGATTCATTCTGTCCCGTAGTCATACTACCTCCTGTTTAAATGTTAGCAACGCCCTGCGCCAAAGTCAATTGAAAAGCCGAACTTGCCATCGACCGCCCACTGTGCCATAATTTTTGAGCCGAATGTTCACCTGGAAAGTGAGTCGATGCTGCCTATGGATATTATCCCGGAAGCTTTAAGCAAAGGCCATAATGCCCTGAATGAGTATGACGCCAAAAGATTCTTGTCCGGCTTCGGCATCCCGGTATGCCGGGAAATCATCGCCGGCGATATCGATTCTGCGGTGAAAGAAGCGTCAGAAACCGGTTTCCCGGTAGTCCTGAAAGCGTCCGGGAAAGACCTCTTCCATAAAACTGAGGTACAGGGCATCGCCCTGAACCTGAAAAATGAGGCAGAGGTAAAGCGAGAAGCTGAGCGTTTGTTACGTATACCCGGCAGCGAAGCGGTGCTCGTTCAGGAGATGGTGAAGGGTGAGCGGGAGCTGGTCTGCGGGCTGATTCGCGATGCCCATTTCGGGTCCTGCGTCATGTTCGGGCTCGGTGGCATTATGACCGAGGTTTTTAAGGACATCGTTTTCCGTGTGGCGCCCCTGACCACCCAGGATGCCCGGGAGATGGTGCAGGAAATTCAGCATAAAAAGCTGCTCGAGCCCTTCCGCGGCGAAGCTGCCGCCGACCTCGAAGCGCTGGCAGGCATTCTGGTCAAACTTGGTGAAATCGGCCTGCGGCATGGCAATGTACAGTCGATCGATATCAATCCGCTTAAAGTCAGGCCCGATGGCAAACCAATCGCCGTGGACGCGCTGGTCACACTGGGTGAAGAGCCGTCAAAGCCGGCAGTTAAAATAGCCCGGAAGAAGGACCTGACAAAGCTCTATGAACCTGAAAGCATCGCCGTGATTGGAGCCTCCGTTACCCCCGGCAAGGCCGGCCACACCGTCTTGAATAATATTCTGGTCAACGGCTACAAAGGAAAGGTCTACCCGGTCAACCCCAAAGGCGGTGAAATCATGGGCTTACCCGTCTGCTCATCAATCGCCGAATTACCTGATGGAGTTGACCTGGCAGCTATCGTCATCCCCGCCCGGGCCACGGTACAATCGGTAAAGGAATGCATCGCCAAGGGCGTTAAATCATTCGTTCTCTGTGCCGGCGGCTTCTCCGAAGTCAACGAGGGTGGCAAGGCACTCCAGCAGGAATTGACACGCGCCATCGCTGATGCCGGCGCCATTGCCGTCGGCCCCAATACCTCAGGCCACACCTCAACGCCCTGCTGTTTAACCACCAGTATTTTCCCGCTGGGCAAGGTCCCGCGAGGCAACGTCTCCTACATCGCCCAGACAGGCAACTTCGCCACCCACACCATGTACTGTATCATCATCGACGAGAATTTTGGGGTGGCCAGGGTAACCGGTCTGGGCAATAAAATCGACGTCGATGAGAGCGACGTCTTTGAATATTACGCTGAGGACCCGGAGACAAAATATATTTTCCTTTATCTGGAAAGTATAAAGCGGCCGGATCGTTTCATTGAAGTGGCACGCGAGGTTATCCGCCGCAAGCCCGTCTTCCTGCTCATGGGAGGCATCACCGGGGAGGGGGCCAAAGCGTCTGTGACCCATACCGCGTCCATGGCCTCGGACGAGCGTATTCTGGATGGCGCCATCAGACAGGCAGGTATTACCCGGCTCTATGAATACTCGCACCTGGTGCTGGTAGCCAGGGCTCTCGCCTGCATGCCGCTGCCAAAAGGAAACCGGATAGGCTTCATAGCGCCTTCCGGCGCCATGCTGGTGGTGCTTTCAGACCTCTGCCACCAGCGGTGGGGGCTTGATATTCCCGAGCTCGAAGAAAAGACGAGGGCACGCCTTCAGGAGATAAGCCCGGACTATATCCGAATGAGAAACCCGGTGGATATCTGGCCGTCGGTATTCGAACACAGCGTCCTGTTCAGCTATGAAGAGGCTATTGAAGCCCTGATGCAAGATAAGAATATCGATGCGGTAGTGCCGGTTCTCATGCTGGCCAAAAACATTGGCATACCGCCCCTGGACTTCCTGGTCAATCTGGCGAATAAATACCCGGAAAAGCCGCTTTATGTCACTTTCAGCGCCGAGAGAAAGGATATGGAAGCGGCCAAGGCATTCCTGGAACCGAAGGGCGTTCCCACCTTCGCCATGCTTGAAGAGCCATTTGAGGTACTTTCCATACTTAACCGGTGCCGGCAGGCCATGCAGCGACCGGGTTGAAGTGATATTATGTCAATTACATACCGTGTGAGGTGAAATATTGTACCAGAAAAGCACACTGGATAACGGACTGCGAATCCTGACCTCAACCATGCCCCAGACCCATTCGGTAACGGTCAGTTTCTTTATCGGCACCGGCTCCCGCTACGAAACCGACTCTCACGCCGGCGTCTCTCATTTTATCGAACACCTGTGCTTCCGCGGCACGGCAAAGCGTCCCACAGCCAGGGATATCTCCACCGCCATCGAAGGAGTGGGCGGTATTCTCAACGGCGGCACGGATAAAGAACTCACCGTCTACTGGTGCAAGGTAGCCCGGCCCTACCTGGAGCTCACCCTTGATGTGCTGATTGACATGCTCATCAACTCCCGGTTCGACCCGGAAGATTTGGAAAAGGAGCGACAGGTCATCATAGAGGAAATCAACATGAGCAACGACTCGCCTTCGCAGCGGGTGGGAATGCTCATTGACGGGCTGCTCTGGCCCGAGCACCCGCTGGGGCGCGATATTGCCGGCAGCCGTGATTCAGTCAGCAATATAACGCGGGAATTTATGCTCGACTACCTCGCCACCCACTACCAGCCAGGCAATACCGTGGTAGCTGTCGCCGGTGACATCCAGCACCAGGAAATGGTAAATATGGTCAACAAGGTGCTGGGCAAATGGACCGGGCGTAAGTCTCAGGCTGAATATCTCACTTTCAAAGAAAATAAATTCCCCAGGCTGCGCATTGAAAACAGGGAGCTTGAGCAGGTGCACCTCTGTCTGGCGCTGCCGGGACTGCCCCTCCTCCACCCCAAAAGGTTCGCCGCCGACCTGCTCAACGTTATCCTCGGCGACGGCATGAGCAGCCGTTTGTTCACCAATATCCGGGACAAGCTGGGACTGGCGTACAGCATCAGCAGCTACGTTGACCATTTCCTCGATGCCGGCTCACTAATCATCGGCGCCGGCGTGGATGCGAAAAACCTTAACCTGGCGCTTAAGGCTATCACCGAGGAGCTGGCTCTGCTCCGAGAGACAATCCCGGAATCGGAACTGAAAAAGGCCAGGGAATATTCCAAAGGGCGACTGCTGCTGCGTATGGAAGACAGCCGCAGTGTGGCCGGCTGGATTGGCGGGCAGGAATTGCTCACCGGACAGATACTCACCGTCGATGAGGTCGTTTCCATAATCGACCAGGTCACCACCGAAGAATTGCAGCAGCTGGCCCGCGAAGTCCTGACCGGCGAGAAACTCCGCCTGGCGATAGTGGGCCCGGTTTCGCCTGAGGCGCCCCTGGAAGAATTGCTTAAGCTGTAGATACCCACGGGCAAGCCCGTGGCACTTTATAACTCAAGCTTCGCTTGACCTGAATCCTGGCGTCCCTGGTACTCAACGTACTTCAGTATCTTCTCTTCTTCAATCCCAACCGTGGATACAAAA
>JAUWLN010000156.1 GCA_030613665.1 Dehalococcoidia bacterium | reverse complement strand
CTTTGTTTTACCAGATACTCCACTGCTGACCTTCGGGCAAGAGGGCTTACCATTTTTTTGCGTTGATTTCCCGTAAGAGCTCATTATCCAACGCCTGCTGAGCCACTATCCGCTTCAGCCTGGCGTTCTCCTCCTCCAGTGCCTTCAAGCGTTTAAGCTCAGAAAGGGTCATCCCACCATACTTACTTTTCCAGCGATGAATTGTTGCCGGGGAAACCCCATGCTCCCGGGCAGCATTAACCACCAGCACTCCCGAATCAACCTCTTTGAGGATGCGGAATACCTGCGCCTCCGAATACCTTCTTGTTTTCACTTATGCTTCCTCCTGTAGCTATTTTACAGGAGTCTCGCATTTCAAGTGGACCTATTTTCGGGGGGCAGGCCATAGACATCTCGAAATAATCCAGAAAAGGAAGGAGGCAAAAAGCAGGACATTACAGGTAAGAAGGGACTATAATAGAACCGCCAGGGAGCAGAGCAGTGGCTTCTAAAGTGTCCGTTACTTCAAAGACCCACTTAGTCCCACTTTTGCTGACTACATACAGTGAACGGCACCTGCATAGGAGCGTACGGGTACACGCCAACCTTGGTGCCTGGCCCATGCCTGCCCGTAAGTTCAGCCAGGGCTTCTACCCACGTCTTACACCAGGTCAATTTCTCCGGAGTGCCGATCATATCCCTATCACATTTTGATAGATGCGGCGCTACTACTATTATCTTCGCTGCCTTCTCTATATAAGCGTAAACGCGTGCTGGTTTATAGCCTCGCCCACCGTAGTCTGTCCCGAAGCGACCAGCCCACTGATGAAGGTTCTGGCCCTCGTGAGAATGGGTTATTATCACCACGTCCCCGCCTTCGTGAAGAGAGGCCGGTATGCACCCCATAGAGCGTACCAGCTGACACTCGTCTGGATAACTGTTTAGAACAAGCACATCGGCGTCCGCAACCGTTTCGGTTTTGTAGAGCTGGCGAGCGAGCTCTACTCCGGCACGGTGTTCCTCCACCAAATCGCCGGCGAAGAGTCCCACAACCTCACGGCGGTTGTTCAGAACAGCGTCTACTTTGAAGTGCAGGCCAGCCAAGCGGGCGGCTTCTTCCAGGTCCAAACGGAAAATGTTGCCATCCACCCGACCCAGCGCGCAGTTCTTTTCCATATTCTTGTGATGATAATCAATCGTCTCGATACCGCATATACCCGGCATGATAATCTTCCCACCGCCACCAAAACCCGCCAGGGGATGAGGAAATACGCTGCCAATTGCAATCCGAAGGTCGCAGGAGGCAAATTCGCGGTTAACGTGGACAGGAGTACCACGGCTGGTCTTTCCCATATCGACGACGTTCTCCCAGATGGTGTGATTATAGACCGGGTACTTCTCTACAATCTCCCTGCCGAGCTTCGCCGCGAACTCGGGGTATATCAACGGTCGGTGAGTCCCCGGCGCACATATGAAGCGAATTTGCTCATCAGACACACCTCCTTCATGCAGTTCTTCCAGGACAAATGGTGCTATACGGCTAACCGGGGTTGGTTTAGGCAGGTCATCGAAGAGGATGCACACTTGATTATCTTTTTTGGCCATCTCCCTGAGCCGTGGTGTGCCGAATGGTTTCTGTAAGGCGCGCCGCATCTCATCATCAGATAAAGGCGGTTTGTCATGGCCGGCTATGCGACATTCCTGGAGCGTCCAATTCTCAGGGAAAACCAGTTCGATTTCCTCGTCGCCAAAAAAGGCATTGACACGTATCCGTATTTTCTGCGTTCCCATCATAACCTCCTTTAGCCGGAACTCACCGTTTTCCCGGGTAGAGGGTAATGTCCACGGGTATTGATTTTCGCAACCGGGTCACGATTTCATTAAATTATTAATCAAATTCCCAGTTCCTTCAGCGTTTCCGGCTTCGGCACGCCGCTCTCTCTGTCCCAGCCCATCAGTTCGTAGTATTGCTTTTTGGCCTCCTCCATTTTGACGGGGTCAAGAGGTTTATCCGCGAGCACGCCGTCTGTTTTCGGCTCATAAAAGCGCTGGGGCAGCTTGTCATCGGCGGCGGTAAATCCTTCGCGGATATTGAAGAGCCTGAGGGTAGTTATGATTCGGTCAGCAACTTCCTGAAGCCCTTCGACAGTTACATCCTGGCCAGTAACCGCGTTAAGCAGCTCGGCTAACTGTGTCAGATGGTAGGGAAGGAATTGACAGACGACCAGAGAGTCACATATGGCCATCAGGCGTTGCCTGTGCTGGAAAAGCCTGACTTTTTTCGGTCCAATATCATCAACCGGAAACGGCCCGGGCAATCCCAGGGCTTCAACCTCTTTCACCGCCCAGCTATCCTGATTTGAGTACATATGGTCGTGCAGGTTAAAACAGTGGTCCGCACCAGCCGGATTTACCATGAACCCGAGGCCAAGTCCGGGTTTCGCGCGTGGCTCGTGCATGCCGGCCTCCAGGCCCTTCACCGCGATGGCGAATTTTTCCGCACCATTGCCGATTTCCCGTGCCGCCCGTGCAACGCCTTCCGCCAGGAGGTCGCCAATCCCCTGACGACGGGCAATCATCTCAATGAGCTGCAGCATTGCCGGCGCGTTTCCGAACCTCAGCTCGATGCCGCCGGTGTCTTTGGTGGTGAGCAATCCGTTTTCGTAACATTCCATGGCAAAGGAAATAACCTCTCCCACGGAAATCGTGTCCAGCGAGTAGGCGTTGCAGAGCTCGTTACCCTTGGCGATGGCCGGCAGGTCATCGATGCCGCAATTGGAGCCCAGTGAAGCCAGGGTTTCGTATTCGGGGCCACCATATGCGGGGTCTACTTTGTAGGGCTTGTCCAGCTTTACCACTTTCTTACAGCGCACCGGGCAGGCATAACAGGCGTCCATCTTTATGCCGATGGTATTCATAACGGCTGGAGCATCTATCTTTTTAACCGCGGGGAATAAACCATCGCGGAAATTTCTCACCGGAAGGTTGCCAATGGCCTCGAATCCGTCCATGGGCAATCCGGTGCCGACTTCCCAGAAACCCCGCATTAGCTCCCAGTTAGCTTTCAGCCATTTTGTAATTTCTTTTGTAGGTTTGGCGTCGATTACCTTTGGAGCGTTATGACCCCTGACGGCGATGGCTTTCAGGTTCTTGGAGCCCATAACTGCACCAACGCCCCCTCTCCCGGCGGCGTCGAATAAGCCATTCATGATACAGGCATACTTTACCAGGTTCTCTCCCGCCGGGCCGATGCTGGCAACTCTGATAAGCTTATCACCGAGTTCGCCGCATATTTTCTGGCAGGTTTCCTTCGTATTCAGTCCCCAGAGGCTCCGGGCATCTTCTATGCTGGCCTGGCCGTCTTTGACCCAGAGGTAAATCGGTTTTTCCGCCTTGCCCTCAACGATAATGGCATCAATGCCGGCGCGTTTGAGTTCGGCACCCCAGAACTCTCCCACCTCTGATTTGGCTACCCCGTTGGTCAACGGGGATTTGGCGCCAATGCAATTACGGCTGTTTCCCGGAAATGGCACACCTGTAAGCGGCCCACAGGCAAAAATCAATTTATTATCGGCCCCAAGAGGGTCGACCTTGGCACCCAGTTCTTTCCACAGGTAATGTGAAACGAATCCGGCGCCGCCGATGTACTTACGGCAGAGTTCTTCATCGGTTCTTTCTTCTGATACCCGGTTCTCAGTGAGATCAACTCTCATTATCTTTCCTGTGTAGCCGCCATGCATGCCATTGCTCATTTGTCTACACCTCCGTAATATTGTTCTTTTTTTAAGTTAGTCCATTAACCTTGAGGCTCTAGCTTTGAGAACTGTTGGACCTTTTTGTGCTGGTC
>JAUWLN010000112.1 GCA_030613665.1 Dehalococcoidia bacterium | reverse complement strand
TAACCAAGATGTCGGTTACTTCTTCCCAGTACAAAGCAACGAAAAGTCGCTTGATGGTATACACGCAGATAATCTACCAGAGGGGAAAAGTCATGTCAACCAAAAACGAACGATACCCCATTGCACAAAAACTTGCTTCGTTACCTCTAGAATCGTTCCTTTTTTATATCACAATGTCACGACTAGCCTTCAGGCGTGACATCCAGCGCCCCTTTTTGTGCAGCAAGATACAAAAAGGGGCTAGAAATAAACAAATCTAACCCCTATTCAATTTAAACTTTCTTCGCAGTGATTGCACTCAGGCTAATGTGAGCGTGTTGATTCGTCTTTTTGAGACTGGTGGAAGCGGAGCTATCGTTCCCGAGTTCCGTTATAATGCTTCAATAACGTTCGAAACATACCGTTCCCAGCCCATCGGTATGAGATGAACGCCCTGGCACATTGGCTTTACCTTCTTTATGAATTCTATGGTAATCTGCTGGCTCACTTTAACTAGGTCTTCTCTGGTGTGCCCCTCCATCTGCCTGATGATGCCGTCAGGAACATGGGTGTCAGGGACGTTGCTGTTCAGGAAGCTGGCCATGCTCGCCGATTTCAACAGGACATGACCCACGATAACCGGTAATTTTAAACGGCTCGCCGATTCCATGAACTTTTCCAGCACGTCCGGCTGGTACACCGGTTGTGTAATGATAAACAGCGCGCCTTCCGCGACCTCCCTCTCAAGCCGTTCCATCCCTGCCGGTTCAGATTTAGGAGTAAGTGAGGTTAATACCCCAACGCAAAAATTGGAAGCACCTTCCAGAGCGTGACCGGCCAGGTCACGCCCCTCATTCATTTCCCTGGCGGCTCTGATTATCGCCGTTGTATCCAGATCATTCACCGATACCGCCTCCCGGTGATCGCCCAGGCTTACGTCATAGCCGGTAGTGACCACGATGTTCTCCACCCCCAGGGTTGCTGCCGCCAGCAGGTCGGATTGTATAGCCAGACGGTTCCGGTCACGGGTATTCATCTGCATTACCGGCTCCACCGCCCTCTCCTGCAAAAGATGGCACATGGCCAGCGGGGCACAGCGCATAACTGCTCTCAGGTTATCTCCCACACATATGGCATCCACGCTCTCTTTGACCATGTCCACTTTATCCAGGAAATCTTCATGGTTCACCCCTTTGGGAGAGTCTATCTCGCAGGTAATAACGAACTTGCCCTGTTTTATCAGTTCGGTAATATGCACTTTATTGCCCTCCAAAAAATAATCTTTCCAACCGGGTCAGGTTTATTTACCCTGCCCCTCCTCCGGACATGATTCCCTGGCAATGCCTGTCTTGGCCGCAAGATGGTCCCTTCCCATATAAAAGTTAAGCCAGGAAGAAGTTTCCCACAGCTCCCAGTTGCAGGGGGGCACCATATTTTCCCCAATCTCCTCTTCTTTTCCCATTGCTTTCAACCTCCGGTATGCCTTGACCCAGATGCACAGACGCTCGTTTGGATAAACCTCACACCATCCGTTGTAGCTGCCGCCACAGGGGCCGTTCCTCTGGTTTTTAGGGCACTGAGATACCGGACACAGATAGCCGACGTCAAATAGGGCGCAGTCGCCACAATTCATACAGTTGAACAGAATGACTTTGCCCAGGTGCTCAAGATAGGTGAAAGCCGGTTTCAGCCGCGGCGAACGATCAATCAGCTTGGCCATCGGCTTAAGACACTTGAACAGCGGGCTCTTGGGCTCAAATATCAGAGAGTGGGCGATTCGGGAAAGCAGCACAATGCCGGGCCGGGAAGGTTTTTCCTGGCGTGGTGCTTCTTCCCCGGTATTCAATCCGGTCTTTTCATCCTTCTTGAAAAGATAAAATCCGTTCTTCTGGGGATAGTCAAACTCGGGGACGAACTCCCGCCACCGAGCGCCCAGTTCCTCCCCTTTTTCAATGATGTACTCAAGCGTCTCGTAAGCTAAACCGTGCCCGCCTATGTGCGCCCCGGCGAAACCCATGCCTTTGGCCACGGCATACATTTTGGCCGCGCGCAGATATCTGGCCTCCCTTCCCTTGTCCTCTGCCTTCCGCTCCGCGTCAATATCCTGGAGGAGTTTATCGGTGACCACTGCTCCCGGAATCTGGTTCGCATGCATGACTTTGGCCGCTCCATAGGGCAGCACGTAGATGTTGGCCAGAACCGGGACATGATTTCCACTGGACTTCAGCCACATAAGAACCTCGTGAAATTTTCTCATATCATAGCCGAGTTGGGTGATAATGAACTGTGCCCCTGCCTCTATTTTCTTCCGCAGTTTATTGTACTGCCCCAGCAGTTCTGACTCATGCTGCTTGAAAGGAGAGATACAGGCTCCGGCAAAGAAGTCAGTGGGGGCCAGTGTCACCTGGCGGCCGGCCGTTTCATAATCAATGCCGCGGTTCATCAGGTCGACAAGCTGCAGTCCCTGCACTGAGTCCAGGTCAAACACCGGCTTGGGCTGCCCCTTGAATCCGGCGCTTGAGGGATAGTCCCCGGTCAGCATCAGGATGTTCCTCACCCCGAGTGCCGCCAGCCCAAAGAGAAGGCTCTCGCATTCATTTCGGTTCTTGTCCCGGAAGGCAAGGTGCACCAGCGGCTCAATGCCAAGCTTTCTTATCTCGGTACACAGCATCTCCGTTGAGATGGCGGGGTTGCCACCCGGATTATCAGTGACGCTCACCGCATGCACTTTTTTCCTTCTGGCTGCCTTCATCGCATTCTCTATGATTTCTTCCTGCTGCATTTCGAAAGCGCCCCTGCCAGCTACCTGTTCCCAGGTAACACAGAAAATGTCCGGGTCCAGTACGGCCTCTTTAAACGTGTTTAGCCGCTCTTTCAGGTGTTTCCCCACCCGTTCTCTCAACCTGATAATCGGCTCCGCCAGCCGGGAAAGCGCCTGCCCGTCCTCACCGACGAGGGAAATATATTGGTCCGCCTCCATCTGCAGACCCTCTTCCATGGTCAGCGCCCTTCTGGACCCGTCAGCAGTGTCAATATCCACTATCAGAAGCGGAATGTTTCTGGTTATCCAGCCCTCCCGCAGCCGGCGGTGCAGGTTAAAAGTGGCACCCTGAGGTTCCAGATGGCCCAGAATGATTACTTCCGGGAACTCCTTACGCGCCTTCTCCAGCCCTTCCTGTTGGTCCTGCGCTCGAATCACCTCAAAAGATGTTCCCATAGCCTGCTGCACCAATTCTGCCAGCTCAGTTTGACCACCAACAACCAGAATTTTTTCCACTTCGGAACTTGTCGGCATACTGAGTACTTCTCCTTTACCGCAATAAATAGCTACGAATCGCTCAAAACCGCTTATTAGTATAGCACAGGTCATCGTGGCGGTTCAGTTTCCTCTGCCTTGACGGCCTAGCGAGTTAAGATTAATATATCTAATGAGGCTAATAAAAGCGAATGAAGGATAGACAAACTGGAGGAAAAATCAAAGGCGTCCTCAAGCAATCTCAGCTTTTTTGGAAGCTATCCGACCAGCAGATAGACAACCTCGCCGTACTAGCCCAGGAGTTGCCATTCAGCACCGGTGACCGCGTTTACCGCGCTGGCGATGGCGCTAATTATCTCTACATTGTAGAAAAAGGTAAAGTATCCCTGGAGATGGAGATACGCCTGGGAACGCGGACCCGGAAGCAGGCCACCATTGACGTCATCACGCCGGGTCAGGTGTTCGGTTGGCCGGCCTTATTCCCGGAAAAGACTGCCTATACCATGTCAGCCATTGCTACCGAGGATACCAGGCTTATTGCCCTGGATGGGGACAAATTCCAGTCGCTGTGTGACTCGGATGTAGCAATGTGTCGCTACGTTATGCACGAACTGGTAAACCTCGTGTCCGACCGGTTCTCTCGTGCCACCAAGACCCTGGCACACGTGTTATCAGTCACTTCCCATGACCTGCGGGCCCCTCTGGCGACGGTGATAAGCTCGCTGGATGTGGTGCTGGGCGGCTTTGTGGGAGAAGTCAATAGCCAGCAGGAAGAACTCCTTGTAGGAAGCAAGCAGCGTATCAACGACTTGCTTAATATGATCGATAATATCCTGGATATCTCCCACATTGAAATCAGCGAGATTGATTTCAAAAATATACTCCTGTCCGAAGTCATTGAAAACTCACTGGGCGATGTCCAGGGAATGGCCCTGCAGAAAAAGATAGCGCTGGAAAATCATACTGCTCATGACCTCCCCACCACCTTTGGCCACCCCACCCGCCTGCGCCAGGTGCTGACCAATCTGCTAAGCAATGCCGTCAAATTCACCCCTATCCATGGAACGGTGAGCGTTGCCGTGCAGGAGAAGGAAGATACCATCACGATATCGGTAACGGATACGGGAATCGGTATTCCGCCCGACGAGCTTCCCCGAATATTCGACGACTTCTACCGGGGGATGATGGCAGAAGAGGCCAGCGGTGCCGGCATCGGGCTGTCAGTGAGTAAAAAAATTATCGAAGCTCATGGCGGACGCATCTGGGCAGAAAGCCCGGACCCAAAAACCGGCCTGGGAACCAAGGTCAGTTTCTCACTGCAAAAAGTGGCCCGTGAAAAAGTCGATGAGGGAAAGCCGGATGCGAAGGAAAAAGCCGTCATCATGGTGGTTGATGATGACCCTCAGATGCTCAAGGTGACTTCTCTGTTGCTGGAATCACGCGGCTATACAGTATTAGCCGCCCGGAATGGGCAGGAAGCGCTGGATAAACTGGCGGGAATAATACCGGATATACTTGTGCTGGATATGCTGATGCCGGTGATGGATGGGTTTGAAGTCCTGAAAAAACTCAGCAAGCGTAAAAACATCCAGGGCAAAAAAATATCAGTCATCATACTGAGCGCGGTGAAGGAAGGCAACAGCCGACAGCGCTACGAACTGGAAACCAGCAGCCCTCTTCCCATAGATGATTACCTGGAAAAGCCGATTTCCCCACCCGTGCTTTTACAGAGGGTAGAGAAAATATTACAGAGCAACCGCAAGCAAAAAACAGCATGAGGAGGAAACAGATTGAACAAGGAAGCCAAAATTCTAATAGTCGATGATGACTCGGTATATGTAAAAGCAACCCGGGCAGTGCTGGAGAGCAAGAAGTATCAGGTAAATTCCGCCTCTAATGGAGAAGAAGGTTACCGAAAAGCCAAAGAAATAAAGCCTGACCTCATTATTCTTGATATCATCATGCCCATGCAGGATGGTTTTAGCACCTGTGAACAGCTTAAAAAGGATCCGGAACTTTCCAGCATACCGATATTAATCATGACCAGTTTCTCCGAGAAAGGGAAAGAGACCAACATTCCCACCAGCGCTGGTTTTGGCCTTGAGGCCGAGGATTACGCTGACAAGCCCATAAGCCCAGACGAGTTGCTGAGACGAGTGGAAAACCTTCTCAGAAAGAGTTGATTTCTAATCCAGCGAGTAGTCAATCGGCTGTAAGAAGCTGACCACAGTAAAGCCAGCCATATATAATTTCACTCCTCCGGTTTTCATAATACGGCTTGCCAGAATTTTTAATGCTCTTCACTTTCTATGTGACATCTCAGGAATATTAATTGCACAATCTGACGCTTTATGAGGTGGTCCCCGAAATTCGGACAGGTTGTTAAGGTTGGGTTCTGCTCCTAAAATAAGAAAAGAAGAGAAGGAGCAGGACATGAAACAGAACCGGAGGAAACACAGCCCATCGTTCAAAGCCAGGGTGGCCTTGGAAG
>JAUWLN010000178.1 GCA_030613665.1 Dehalococcoidia bacterium | reverse complement strand
CGCACGAGCAGGCCTACGACAAAATGAAGGAAAACCTGCTCAACGAGATGAAGAAGACCTTCCGCCCCGAGTTTCTCAACCGGGTTGACGGGGTCGTGGTCTTCCACTCTCTGAGCAAGGAACAGATACGCCAGATTGTCGACCTTATGCTGACCTCGGTAACCCAGCAGCTTAAGGAGAAAGATATTACCCTGGAAGTTACTGGCGCGGCCAAAGACTTCCTTGGGGAAAAAGGTTACGACGAGGTCTACGGTGCCCGGCCGCTGCGGCGTGCCATCCAGGACATGGTTGAAGACAAGCTTTCTGAAGACCTGCTCCGTGGCAACTTCCAGTCCGGCGATTCCGTAATCGTCGACCTGGAAGACGACCAGATTGTGGTGCGTCCCGTGACTGCGGTGGGCGCTTTAATAGGAGAGGAAAATTAATGCCTCATAACTCAGGTGCCCGATTTCTCAGCGAGGGCGGCGGACGCAAGACGAGGTGAGCTATCCGCCTTTTTTATTTCTTCAATTTTAAGAAAGGAACTCAAAATGGCACAGGAAAACGTACAGGTTCCCATCACCGGTAAAATCATCAGCGTGGACGTTAAAGAAGGAGATATCATCGCAGAAGGTGACGTCATCTGCGTACTGGAGTCGATGAAGATGGAAAACCCGATTCTGGCTCCGGTGGCGGGCAAGGTTGCCAAGGTGGGAATAACCGCCGACCAGACAGTGAAACCCGGCGATACCATCGCCGTTATTGAATACGAGTAAGGTTACATGGTTCTGAATTCATTAATCTTTGCCTTTATTGCCTATGGCATCATGATGGTCATTGCGCTTTTCGTGGCGGCCATCATCAAGAGCATCGCTCTCATTGTCCAGAGAGGAGGGAAACCTGCCGCTGCCGGTGCCGATAAACAGGAAAGTAACAGCGGTTAATACCGATGCTGGTTCTGCAATTATTCCAGGGGCTTTATACTTTTTTCCTGAATGAACCGGCCATTGCCGGCGGCCGGGTGCTCCTTATCGCTCTCGGCTTTCTTTTCGTTTATCTTTCCTACAAGAAGATTTTAGAGCCCCTTATTATGCTCCCCATGGGCTTCGGTATGCTGGCGGTGAACGGCGGCCTAATGATGTTCGAGGCCGGGCAGATGGGCAATCTCTTCATCAACCCCCTCGCCGGTAATGTAGAGGAGCTCATGTATTACCTGCAGATAGACTTCCTGCAGCCGATTTACACCTTTACTTTCAGCAACGGTCTGATTGCTTGCCTTGTTTTCATGGGTATCGGTGCCATCACCGATATTGATATACTGCTGGCCAAGCCTTATATGAGCCTCTTTCTGGCCATCTGTGCCGAGCTCGGCACGATAATTACTCTGCCCATCGCCATGGCGATGGGTTTGCTGCCCAATGAGGCGGCGGCCATCGCCCTCGTTGGCGGTGCCGATGGCCCGATGGTGCTCTACGGCTCGATTATGCTGGCCCGGGACATGTTCGTTCCCATCACGGTGGTGGCCTATGTTTATCTCGGCGTCTGCTATGCCGGTTTTCCCTTACTGGCTAAAATCATCCCCAGAAGACTGAGGGCGATTTCGATGGACTGGCGTACCATACCTCGGGTATCACCGGGGGCGAAATTCACCTTCGCCGTCGTCGCCTGCGCTTTCCTCTGCACTCTCTTCCCGGTGGCCGCTCCGCTTTTCGCTTCTTTCTTCGTTGGCCTGGCCATCAAGGAGGCCGGTGTTCTGCGATTCGTTGAATTCCTCTCCGGCCCATTGCTGTACGGCGCCACTTTCTTCCTCGGCTTCACGCTGGGTGCCCTCCTCGGCGTTGACATCATCTTGAACCCCAAGGTACTTATTCTGCTCGTCCTGGGCGTCATTGCCCTCACGCTTTCCGGCCTGGGCGGTATCGTCGGCGGCCTTATCTACAGCAAATTTTCCAAAGAGCCGTTCAATCCACTGATCGGCATCGCCGCCGTTTCCTGCGTGCCGACCACGGCCAAAGTAGCCCAGAAATGCGCCGCCGCGGTCAATAAAAAAGCCATGATTCTGCCCTTTGCCATGGGGCCGTGCGTGGCCGGCGTTATCACCACCGCCATTCTCACCGGCGTTTACATCACCGGATTTGTTGGTGAAACGCCCCTTTTCTACAGCATCTTCGGCTCCTAACCTGGCTGCTCTAACCCCTTGCTTAATTACCGAAAATCGAGTAAATTCATTCTGTGAGCAAATCGGATAGGCGCACCGTTTTCGTCTGCCAGCAGTGCGGCAAGGAAAGTCTGAAGTGGCTGGGACGCTGTCCTGATTGCCAGGAATGGAACAGCCTGGTTGAGGTAACCGCGGTCGCCGCTTCAAGCACGCCACGTTCTGCCTCTCAAATGAGTCCTCCACAGCAGTTATCAGAGGTCTCTTTAGAGTCGGCCGGTCGCATTCCCCTGCCCATTTCGGAGTTCAACCGCGTGCTCGGCGGCGGTCTGGTTCCCGGTTCACTGGTGCTCATCAGCGGCGAGCCCGGCATCGGCAAGTCCACGCTTCTCCTGCAGGCATCAGCGGCTATGGCGGATAATAAGAGGACAGTGGCCTACGTTTCCGGCGAAGAAACCCAGCACCAGATTAAGCTGAGAGCGGAAAGATTAAGCATCACTGGCGACAGGCTCTTCCTGCTGGCCGAGACGGATATGGGGATAATCCTGGAACAACTGGAACAGCTCTCCCCGGGTCTTGTCGTTATCGACTCGATACAGACTGTCTTTCAACCGGAGCTGGGCAATACACCGGGCAGCGTCGCCCAGGTCCGGGAGTGCACCCAGCGGCTTATGCACTGGGCCAAGCTCAAATCGGTTCCGGTATTCATCGCCGGGCATGTCACCAAAGACGGCACTATCGCCGGGCCACGCATCCTCGAGCATGTCGTTGACGTGGTGCTTTATTTCGAAGGCGACCCCTTCAGCGCGTACCGCCTGCTGCGCTGTGTGAAAAACCGTTTCGGCTCCACAAATGACGTTGGTGTCTTTGAA
>JAUWLN010000021.1 GCA_030613665.1 Dehalococcoidia bacterium | reverse complement strand
GCCTGCATGACATCGCCCTGGGAGGGCTGCGTGGGCAGACCACTGCTCGGCCCGCCCCGCATTACATCGACGATGACGCAGGGGACCTCAGTTATGCAGGCATAGCCGATATGCTCCTGCATCAGCGAGAACCCCGGGCCGCTCGTGGCGGTCATGCTTTTACTGCCGGCAAGCGAGGCCCCGATAACCGCACCCAGGCTGGCAATCTCGTCTTCCATCTGAATAAAGACGCCGCCGGCCTCGGGCAATTTCCGGGCCATAATCTCCATGATTTCCGTTGCCGGAGTGATGGGATACCCGGCATAGAAACGACAGCCGGCCATCAGCGCGCCAGCAGCGCAGGCCTCATTTCCCTGCAGTAGAACCTGTTTCTTCGCGGCTTTCTTCATCTTTATGTACCACGATGGCAAAATCGGGGCAGCGCATTTCGCAGAGCAGACAACCGGTGCATTTCTCAGGGGCTTTTACGACGGGATATGATAAATCATCGGCTTCAAGGACATTATGAGGGCAAAAGGCAATGCAGATACCACATTTCTTGCACCACCCCCGGTATATCTCAACCTTGTTCATCTGACCGCCTCAATATTATATTACGATTGGGTGTGGACGTACAAGTTAGGGTGGTGAAAAAGGGTGTACGAGTTGTCGTTATCCAATCCGATGGTTCCTATTTTGCTTTTTTCAGCGCATTTGTTAAAATGGGGACATATGCTGGATAAAGGATTTGCCGGCAGATGGAAGAGCCACATATACCGTCGGCACTCGCGAACTGCCGTTGCATTGTTTCAAAGCCCGCTTTAAAACTCAGCATAAATGCATTTCCGGGCTCCGCCCGGATTTAGATTAAGGCGTTGGAATGCGGATTCAGATTTCCTCACGGACGCTCCAGAGTGACTTCGTCAAGAAAGTAGCTGAAATCTCCGGGCAGGACCTTCTTGCCTGCAACCAGTGCGGCAAATGCTCGGCTGGCTGCCCGATGTGCTTCGCCATGGACTTGCTGCCCAATCAGATTATTCGACTGGCACAGCTGGGGCTGGAAGAAGATATCGCGGCCGCAAATACGGTCTGGCTCTGTGCCTCCTGCCTCACCTGTACCGTTCGCTGCCCGCGTGGAGTTGACCTGGGCAGGGTGATGGAGGCGATAAGGCTCGTCACTCTGAGGAAGAATATCGACTATGTGGGTGCGTCGAGCATTCCGGGAGAGACTGCCGGTGAACTTCCCCAGATAGCACTGGTTAGCGGTTTTCGCAAACACACTGCCTGAGGAGTGTTATGGACCTGAGTTATTATCCAGGGTGCACTTTGAAGACCAAGGCAAAGGACCTTGAGGACTCTGCCATCGCCTGCATGGATGCCCTTGGTATCAGGCTGGTCGAGCTCGAGCGCTGGAACTGCTGCGGCACCGTCTATTCGCTTGCCGAGGACGACCTTGCCCACCACCTGGCGCCGGTGCGCAATCTTATCCGCGCCAAAGAGCAGGGCAGCGACCGGGTGGGCACCCTGTGTTCTTTCTGCTACCATACGTTGAAGCGGGCAAATATGCTGATGCGAAATGACGGTGAAAAAAGGAAGACCCTCAACGATTTCATGGAGGAAGAGGTTGACTACAGTGGGGAGGTGGAGGTCGTTCACCTTCTCGAGGTGCTCCGGGACGATATCGGCTGGGAGAACATCGCTGCGAAGGTAAAAGTACCGCTGCAGGGCCTGAAAGTGGCGCCGTATTACGGCTGCACCCTGCTGCGACCTCAGGAGGTGGCCATCGACCAGGTGGAGAGGCCGACCATTATGCACCGGCTGATGGAAACCCTGGGGGCCGAGGCCGTGGATTTTCCCTACGCTACCGAGTGCTGTGGCTCATTCCAGGTTGTGGGTAACCCCGATTCCATTGCCCAGAGAGCCTGGGAGATATTGAGCTCGGCACTGAGGCGCGGTGCCGAAGCCCTGGTCGTAACGTGTCCTCTCTGTCACTTCAACCTGAGTCAAAGGCAGACTGAGTTAATGCAAAAGTACAGCGATTTTCGCGGCCTGTCGGTTGTTTATTTCAGCCAGCTCCTGGCGATTGCTCTGGGAATTGATGAGAAGGTCTGCCATTTCGAGTTGAACTATGGTGAGCCGCTTTCTCTCCTCAAGAGCAAGAAACTGGTTTCTTAGTTGATTAACTAAAAGAGCAATGGGAAGAATAGGGGTTTTTCTCTGCGATTGTCCTTTCAGCCCGCTGAATGCGGCTGATACGGAAGATCTGTTAGCAACGGTTCGCCGTAGCCCGGATGTCGCCTACGCCGGACTTTACCCTGATATATGCCTCAACCCGACGCCGGAGAAGGTGGCCGAGGTGATGGCGGAAAACGGGCTGGAGGGGGCGGTTTTCACCAGCTGTAGTTCAATGCTCCATAAGGACGCATTTGCCAGCCTGGCGTCTGCTGCCGGACTCGCTCCCAATCGGTTTGCCGTGGTTGATTTCAATGAGCAGACAGACGGCAAGGAAGCCTCGGAAAGTCTGATTGAGGCTGTTGAACACCAGGCTGCTGAATCGACCGCAGCGCAGCCTGCGTTTGAAGCCAGCTTGCCAGTTACCAGAAAGGCATTGATTATTGGCGGTGGGGTGGCCGGCATACAGGCGGCCCTGGATATAGCCGATGCCGGTTATGAAGTCTTCCTGGTGGAGAGAAACTCCAGCATCGGCGGGCATATGCTACAGTACGCCGAGGTCTTTCCCACGCTGGACTGCCCGCAGTGCATAATGACCCCCAAGATGGTGGAGGTCGGTCAGCACCCGAACATTAAACTTCGGACCTACTCAGAGATAGAGCAGGTCACGGGGCAAGTGGGAAATTTCACCGTCCGCATCAGGAGAAAAGCGGCTTACGTGAACTGGGAAAAGTGCACCGGCTGCGGGGATTGTGCCGCTGTCTGTCCCGTTGAAGTATACAGCGAATATGAGCGCGGTATCGCCGCGCAAAAAGCAATTTACAAACCCTTCGGTCAGGCGGTTCCCGCCGTTTTTACGGTGGAAAAGAGGGGAGTCTCGCCGTGTCGGATTGCCTGCCCGGCCGGCGTTAACGCCCAGGGCTATATCGCCCTGATTTCTCAGGGTAAATTCCAGGAAGCCCTGGCGCTGGTACGCCAGACGATACCTTTCGCCGGGGTAATCGGGCGGGTCTGTACTCACCGCTGCGAAACGGACTGCGAAAGAAAGAATGTCGATGAGTCCATGGCCATCCGAACTCTAAAAAGATTCATTGCCGATTACGAGCTCAAGGCGGGCCGGGAAAAAGCCGCGCCTGTTGAAAAGACGAGGCAGGAGAAGATAGCAGTGGTTGGCTCCGGGCCGGCGGGCCTGGCCTGCGCCTACGACCTGGTCAGGAAGGGATACCCGGTGACCGTATTTGAGGCCATGCCAATGACCGGCGGGCTGCTGCGCTATGGAATACCGGAATACCGGCTGCCGAAGAACGTGCTTGATGATGAGATTGACTATATTAAGGAACTCGGCGTTGAAATAAAGACGGATAGCCCCGTGGGGGACCTGAAGCAGCTCTTAACCGGCGGGTATCAGGCCGTTTTCCTGGGCACCGGGGCCTGGGTGAGCCAGAAAATGGGCATTCCCGGAGAGGACACAGCGGGCGTAATGCACGCCATTGATTTCCTGAAGAGGGTTAATTCCGGAGATAAAGTCAGTCTGGGCCAGCGGGTGGCGGTCATTGGTGGGGGCAATGCGGCGGTGGATGCCGCCAGAACGGCCCGGCGTCTGGGCGCCGGCGAGGTGACCATCGTCTATCGCCGTTCCCGGGATGAAATGCCGGCTGAAGCCAACGAGGTTGATGAGGCAGAGAATGAGGGTGTCAAGCTCCACATCCTGGCCGCGCCGGTGAAAGTATTAAGCCAGGGTGGCAAAATGACCGGCATTGAATGCCGTCGGATGGAGCTTGGTGAGCCTGATGCCAGCGGTCGTCGTCGGCCGATACCGGTCCCAGGCTCGGAGTTTACACTGGACGCGGATAATTTGATTGTTGCCATCGGGCAGTCGGTGGACAAAGCAGGGCTGCCCGGGGAACTAGCTTATACTGAGCGGGGCACCATATCTGCCGACCCGGTCACGATGGAGACAGGTATGGCCGGTGTCTTCGCCGGCGGTGATGCGGTCGCCGGCCCGGCGGATGTCATCGGGGCGATTGCTGCCGGCAAAGAAGCCGCGGAAAGCATCGACCGCTATTTGAGTGGCACGGACCTGCGTCAGGGAAGGCCCGAAAAGCGGGCGAAGGTCGAAGAAGTCTCCAAAGAAGGGGTGCCGCTGAAACCGAGAGCGGCGATGTCGATGCTTGACCTGAAACGAAGAGAAGGCTCTTTCGCCGAGGTGGAACTCGGCCTTGACGAGGAGACGGCTGTGGCGGAAGCCGGGCGCTGCTTGAACTGTGCCGGTTGCTGTGAATGCCGCTCCTGTGAAGTCGCCTGTGAAATAAAAGCTATCGACCACGAGATGGTTGACAGTTATGAAGAGCTGGAGGTTGGCGCCATTGTCGTTGCCACCGGATTTGAACTGACCCCCAAGCAGGCAATCTCCGAGTTTGCTCCGGACCCTGACATACTGGACGGGATTCAATTCGAGCGGGTTCTTGCTCCCGGTGGTGCCAACGCCGGGGTGGTGCTCAGGCCATCCGATGGCAAATCACCCAAAGAGGTCGTGTTCATTTCGTGCGTGGGCTCCCGCGACCCCGAGCACGGCGTTCCTTATTGCTCCCGGGTGTGCTGCATGTATCTGGCGAAACAGGCCATGCTCTACAAGCACGCCGTCCCCGATGGCCAGGCGTATATTTTCTATATGGACACCAGGAGCACAGGGAAGGGCTACGAGGAATTCATCCAGCGTGCTGTTGAAGAGGACGGCGTATTGTACCTGAGGGGAAGGGTGTCCAGGGTGTTCCGTGACGGCGACAAACTGAAGGTCTGGGGAGCGGATACTCTGACCGGGAAGAAAGTCGAACTGTCCTGTGACATGGTGGTCCTGGCTATGGCCATGGTACCCAATCCAGCCGGTGTAGAGTTAATGCAGCGGCTCGGCATAAATATCGATATCCATGGGTTTATCACTGAGGTTCATTACAAGTTTCGGCCT
Organism: Dehalococcoidia bacterium; assembly: GCA_030613665.1. Classification (GTDB taxonomy): domain Bacteria; phylum Chloroflexota; class Dehalococcoidia; order Dehalococcoidales; family RBG-16-60-22; genus E44-bin89. The sequence goes on along the minus strand of JAUWLN010000021.1, from coordinate 11,173 downwards.
TTGGAGACCTCTATTCCCGGTATCTACATTGCGGGAACGGCCCAGGGCCCCAGGGATATCCCCGATTCAGTGGCCCAGGGGAGTGGGGCTGCCAGCAAAGTTCTCACGCTGTTTTCCGCAAAGGAACCGACGCCAGAGAAGGTGGAGGCGAGTTGAAAAGTATAAGAATCGGGGTTTTTGTCTGCCACTGCGGCTTGAATATCGCCGGCTCGGTGGATGTGGAGCGGGTGGTGGAGCAGATAAAAGACTACCCTGATGTAGTCCATGTCGAGCATTATATTTACATGTGCTCCGACCCCGGCCAGGAGCTGGTGCGGAAGGCAATCAAGGAAAAAGACCTGAGCGGTATTGTCATGAGCAACTGCTCGCCCTCTCTGCATCAGAATACTTTTCGTAAACTGGCAGCGTCTGAGGGCGTGAATCCATACTATTGCGAGATAGCCAACATCCGGGAACAGTGCAGCTGGCCTCATACTGCCGATAAAGAGAGAGCCACGAAAAAAGCGGTTGTCATCATCAAGTCGGTAATCGAAAAGCTGCGTCGCAATATTTCTCTTACACCGCTGGTGGTTCCGCTGACCAAAAGAGTGATGGTTATCGGGGCCGGGGTGGCGGGGATGCAGGCGGCAATGGACATCGCCGATAGCGGTTATGACGTGGTGCTGGTGGAAAAAAATCCCAGTATCGGTGGACATGCCACGCAGTTATCAGGAACGTTTCCCATTGCCGGCCGCGTGCCCTGTATGGTTTCGCCTCTGATGGCGAAGGTGGCTTCACATCCCAACATCACGCTGTACGCCTATTCGGAGATAGATGATGTCTCCGGATACGTCGGCAATTTCCAGGTGGCCATCAGGAGAAAAGCCAGCCTGGTCAATGAGGGTAAATGTAACTACTGCGGGCTCTGTCTGGGAAGCTGCCCCGTTAAAACTCCTTCCGAGTTTGACCGCGGTCTCTCGCAGCGTGGCGCCATATATGTTCCCTTCCCGGAGGCGTTTCCGCAGCGACCGGTAATCGACCGCGAGACGTGTCTGCATTTCGATGGCGGTGAGTGTCGCGCCTGTCAGGACGTTTGCCCCAATGGGGCTATCGATTTCCAGCAGGAGGATGTGATAAGCGAAGAAAAAGTCGGCGCCATCATCGTGGCCACGGGATATGAGCTTTTCCCGTGCAGCGGCCTTGCGGAATATGCCACGGACCCGGACGTCATCGATGGGCTGCAGTTCGAAAGGCTGCTTTCACCTTCGGGGCCAACGTCAGGAGAGGTCAGGAGGCCGTCTGACGGTAAGATACCCGAGCAGGTGGTTTTCGTTCAGTGCGCCGGGCAGCGCGACCCGGAACACGGTGTCTCTTATTGCTCCCGGATATGCTGCATGTATGCGGCGAAACAGGCGCTGCTTTACCAGCAGGCCGTTCCGGATGGCCAGACATATGTTTTTTACATGGATATCCGCTCCGATGCCAAGGGTTACGAAGAATATATTCAGAAAGTGGTGGATGAGGGAAGAGTGCTCTATCTGAGGGGCAAGGTTTCCAAGATATTCCGGGATGGCGATAAGCTCAAGGTCTGGGGTGCGGATACCCTGACCGGGAAGAGCGTTGAAATCGCCGCCGACCTCGTAGTTCTGGCGACCGCCATGGTACCCAGTCCGGGAGCCAAGGAGCTGGCTAGGAAACTAAACATCATTTTCGACCAGCACGGCTTCATCACCGAAGCGCACATCAAGCTCAGACCGGTGGAGACGCTTACCTCCGGTATCTACATTGCGGGAACGGCGCAGTGGCCGAGAGACCTGCCCGATACCATCGCCTCGGCGAGCGGTGCGGCGAGCAAGATACTCTCGCTGTTTTCCCGCAAGGAACTGCTCCACGAGCCCGTGGTGGCCGTTGTGGATGAAGAGGTGTGCCGCGGCTGCGGGCAGTGTGTTTCCATCTGTTCGTTTCAGGCAATCGAGCTTGACCCGGTGAAAAAAGTGGCCCGGGTCAATGAAGCGGTATGTGACGGCTGCGGCGCCTGTGCGGTCACCTGTCCTTCCAGTGCGATGCAGCATAAGAACTGGACTCCCAGGCAATTCTTCGAGATGATAGACATCGCCACGGCGGAATATGTATGAAAACAGGTATGAACGGGTAAAATGAATAGGTCAGAAGCGGTTCTGGTAATAGGTGCCGGAGTGGCGGGAATGAAGGCCTCACTGGATATGGCGGAGGCGGGGCATTCGGTCTACCTGTGTGAAAGAAAACCGAGCGCCGGAGGCACACTGGTCCAGATGGACAAGTGGTTTCCGGATAACCATTGCAATATGTGCCAGATACTCCCCACCCTGAACAGGGACATGTCCTCCCAGAACTGTCTGCGGCGCGGACTGGTTCACCCCAATGTCGAACTGCTGTTAAACGCGGAAGTGACCGAACTGCAGGGCGAGGCAGGTGATTTCAGGGTAACGGTGAGTACCAGGAGTACCGGCGTTGATGCTCAGTTATGTATTGGCTGCGGTCTCTGCACCGAGGTCTGCCCGGTTGAGGTGGAAAGCCAGTTTGACGAGGGGCTGGGTCAAAAGAAGGCCATCGATACCTCAAACCCGTACGTCACTCCCCGGCAGTATGCCATAGACTGGGAGAAGTGCACCCGGTGCGGGGAATGCGTGAGCAAATGCCCGACCCAGGCGATTAATCTGGAACAGAAAGAAAGCGCCCGGCAGCTTCAGGTGGGTGCCATTATTGTATCGACCGGTTTTGAGGAATTTGACCCGCGTCTCGCCACGCAGTATGGCTACCGGCGCTACCCCAATGTCATAACGAGTATTGAGATGGAACGGATACTCAGTCCGGGCGGGCCTTCCGAAGGAGAGCTGGTTCGCTCCTCGGATGGCAGGGCGCCGGCGTCAATAGCCTTTCTACAGTGTATCGGCTCACGGGACAGCCGCCGGGACTACTGTTCCTCGGCGTGTTGCATGTTCGCGGTCAAGGAAGCCACGCTCATTAAAAAGGCCTGGCCGCAGACGGATGTCCATATCTTTTTCATGGATTTGAGGGCATTCGGCAAGGGGTACCATCGCTATTATGAGCGGGCCAGGGATGAACTCGGCGTGAACTTTACCCGCTGCCGTGTCCCGGTGGTGAAAGAAGACCCGCAGACCCATAACCTCATGCTTACCGTAGCCTCTGAGGACGGAGCACCGGCCAGGCACCAGTTTGAAATGGTCGTGCTATCCGTGGGCCAGACACCGGCCCCACAGTTCCGCGATTTCTGTCATGTCCTGGGTGTGGAAACAGGCCGGTGGGGGTTCTGCCAGACTCAGCCGTTCTCTACAGTTGAAACGTCGCGGGAAGGGATATACGTCTGCGGCAGTGCCGCCGGTCCCAAAGATATCGCTGATACTATCGTCGAAGCCGGTGCGGCGGCCGGCGGAGCATCGAAATGGCTCAGCTCACCGGCTGCCCGTAAGACTGAAAAGAAAGAGACGGAAGAGCAAGTCGGGGAGGAAGAGTCGAGAACCGCCGTTTTCCTGTGCGGCTGCGGCGGTGAAATTGGCTCGGCTCTTGACCTGGAACAGGTAGCCGATAACATCGGCAAGCTGGCGGGTGTCGTATACGTTGAGCAGGTTCCCTATCTTTGCTACGCTGAGACCCTGGAAACAATAAAAAAGCGGGTGAAGGAGCATAAGGTCAACCGACTGTTACTGGGTGCGTGCGCAGATATCAATAAACCCGTGCTCGATAAGCTTGCGGCACAGGCCGGAATAGACCCGGACCTGATAAAAGTGGTGAACCTCCGGGAAGATATTGTCTGGGTGCACCGCGACCAGCCGGATAAGGCTCTGGCCAAGGCAAAAAGCCTGCTGGCCATGGCCTTGGAGAACATAAAGCAACAGGACTATCCGCCCGTCTCACTGACGCCGGTAACATCCAGCGCCCTGGTCATCGGCGGCGGCATTGCCGGTATGATGGCGGCGCTGTCCATCGCTCAACATGAAATCGAGGTCCATCTTGTCGAAAAATCCCCGGAACTGGGCGGAAACCTGAAAGAAGTATTTTCGACGCTGGAAAGCGGCGATACTCAGCCGCTGCTCAGGGACATCGAGGAACAGGTAAGCAATAACGCTCATATCCGTCTCCATCTGGAGTCGGAGGTGACGGCGGTGAGCGGTTATGCCGGCAATTTCAGCGTTGGTATCAAAGAGAAAGACGAGTCTCTTAACACGCTTGAGGTTGGCGCGATAATCGTCGCGACCGGCGGTGACGAATACCACACAACCGAATACCAGTACGAGCAAAGTAGTAAAGTAATAACCCAGCATGAACTGGAAAAGACTTTATCTGCCGGCGAGCTTGACCCGGGTGGGTTGAGCTCGGTGGTTATGATACAATGTGTCGGCTCCAGGGAAAAAGATAGGCCCTATTGTAGTCGCGTCTGCTGCTCGCAGGCAGTGAAGAATGCGTTAAAATTGAAGGAAGCAAATCCAGAGGTTGAGGTGAACGTTCTCTACCGGGACATGATGAGTTACGGCTTTAAAGAGGAGTATTATACCAGGGCGCGGGAAAAAGGCGTTCGTTTTATACGCTATGAGCCTGACCGCAAGCCGGAGGTGAAGGCGGATAAGGAACAGTTAACCGTGGAGCTTGTCGAGCCGGTGGTGGGGGGAACGCTGGTGCTTGAACCTGACCTTGTCGTCCTGAGCACGGGCGTTACTCCCGGCGAAAACAGGGCTCTGGCTGATATTTTAACAGTCCCTCTGGATAAAGATGGATTTTTCCAGGAGGCGGAGGAAAAATTCCGCCCGGTTGATTTCCTGAAAGAAGGCATCTATGTCTGCGGGCTGGCGCACTCGCCGCGGGGGGTTGAGGAGACCATTACCCAGGCACAGGCCGCTGCCCGGGGAGCGGTATCGCTGCTGACTTCGAAACAATTGGAAGCCGGAAGAATTATTTCCGAGACGGTGCAGCGGCAGTGCCGTAAATGTGAAATGTGCATCGCTGTCTGTCCCTATGACGCCAGAGCCAGGGATGAGGAAACCAACGAGATTGTGGTACGGGAGGCGCTGTGCCAGGGCTGTGGCGCCTGTGTTGTGGCCTGCCCCAGCGGCGCCGCTAAAATCAGGGGGTTCAGGGACAGGCAGGTATTTTCGCTGATAGACGCCGCGTTCTAATAATAAGGAGGTAGCAAAGTGGCCGAGGAAAACGAGTTTGAGCCGGTAATCGTGGGCTTCTTCTGTAACTGGTGTACGGCAACCGCTGCCGACCTCGCAGGCACGCTCAGGATGCAGTACCCGGCCAATATCCGCCCCATAAGAACCATGTGCAGCGGGTCGGTGGACCCGGTCTATATTCTGAGAGCGCTGCTCGGCGGGGCTGATGGCGTTATCGTGGGGGGATGTCCTCCCGGTGACTGCCACTATGTTTCCGGAAACTATAAAGCGAGAAGGAGAATGGCCATACTGAAGACCATGCTGGATACTCTGGGCATTGAGGACGACAGGGTATGGATAAGATGGATAAGCGCCGCCGAAGGCCCCAAGTTCGCCCGGACCATGAATGAAGTTACCGAATCGATTAAAAAACTGGGGCCGAATCCCTTAGGCAAAGACTGGTCTATTTAAGGAATAGAGATGGAGAAATACGCAACTATACCTATCGGAAACCAGGGGGCACTCGGGGCGATTCGGCAGTTCCTGGCCAGCCTCCTGGAGAAGAAGTTGGTCGATGCGCTGCTGGTGCCGCTGGAACTGCCCACCGGTGATAATGTGGTGCCGACCATTGTAAGCAGCCCGGAGCAGGTTCAAGCGGCCAACCCGCTGGCGCCGGTGATGCCGGTGAACGCCGCCCGCCTCGTCTCCAGGATTACCATGGTATCATCCAGTCCGGACCGACTGGGCGTGGTGCTGCGTCCCTGCGAGCTCAGGGCGCTGGTCGAGCTGGTGAAGCTCAAGCAGGCATCGCTGGATAAACTGCTGCTGATTGGCATTGACTGCCACGGTACCTATTCCGTTGCTGACTACGGAAAATTCGTCGGCGAAAGCTCATCACCGACTGAAGATTTCCTGAAACGGGTTCGAGAAAGCAAAGACGACCCTATGCTCCGCAAGGCCTGCCGGATGTGTGAATATCCTGTCCCCATGTGCGCCGACCTTACCCTCGGCCTGCTCGGCGCTAACCCTGATAAAGAGATTTTGCTGGTGGCCGGTACGCCGGAAGGAGAGCGGGTAATTCAGGAGCTGGGCCTTGAGGAAGCAAAAGCCGCAGAGAGGGAGTCGGCCGTATCAGGGCTCATCGCGGAAAGGGCGAAGAAGAGGGAAGAGCTGCTGAAACAGACCCGGGAAGAGGTAAGGGGGCTGGATAAAATGATGGCCACGCTGGCCACCTGCGTCAACTGCCACAACTGCAAGACGGCCTGCCCGCTCTGCTACTGCAAGGAATGTTTCTTCGACTCTCCGGTATTTGAATTCGAGGCCGAAAAGTACCTGGGCTGGGCAAAGCGAAAAGGCGCCCTCCGCATGCCCAATGATACATTGCTTTTTCACCTGACCCGACTCAACCACATGGTGGCTTCCTGTGTCGGCTGCGGACTATGCACCGAAGCCTGCCCTAACGATGTTCCCGTATCCGATATCTTCCGCCTGGTGGGATACGAGGTGCAGAAGCTCTTCGATTACGTGCCGGGCAGGAGCCTGGAAGAAGAACTGCCCGTGACCACATTCAAGGAGGAGGAACTGCCCAATATCGGGGTGTAGCCCTATGCAATATATAAATAAAGAAGGCAGAGCGGAGCTCGACCGCCGTTTTGGCGAGCAGGTAAAAAAAGAAAGCGGTGCTGAAATCGACCGCTGTTACCAGTGCCTTACCTGCAGCCTGGGCTGTCCGTCGGCTTTTGCCATGGACTACCTTCCGCACCAGATTGTCCGGATGGTACAGATGGGCCTCCGACAGGAGGTATTGACCAGTTCCACGATATGGGTCTGCGCCGACTGCCAGACCTGTGCCACCAGATGCCCGAATGAAGTCGACCTGGTGGGAATGATGGATGTCCTGCGTGAGACATCGCTGCGTGAGGGGCTGGCGAAAGAGCGCGCTGTGGCTGATTTTCACCGCATTTTCCTGGGAAACATAGAGCAGTGGGGAAGACAGCACGAACTGTCCTTGATTATAAAGCTCAAACTTAAGACGAGGGACCTGTTCAGTGACTTGCCTTTGGGAATCAAGATGCTGAAGAAGGGTAAATTGAAGTTGCTCCCGGAGCGCTTCAAGGAAATAAAGAACGTGAGAGACATTTTCCGGAGAGCGGAAAAATGAGTCAGTCGGCGGCGACAGGTTTGAAGTATGCCTATTATCCCGGCTGTTCCCTGGAGGCTACAGCCAGGGAATATGGCCAGTCTGTGCGCGCGGTCTGCTCCCACCTCGGGATTGAGCTGGCGGAGCTTCCCGACTGGAGCTGCTGCGGGGCGTCTTCCGGACACAGTACCAGCCGGCAACTGGCCAGGACCCTTGCCGGAAGGAACCTGGCGCTGGCCGAAGAGATGGGGATGGACATTGCGGTCGCCTGCCCGGCGTGTTATATAAGGCTGAGAAACGCACATCATGAGATGCAGAACGATGACCGGTTAAGGGAGGAGCTCAGCAGCGTGATGTCCCTGTCCTATCAGGCCAAACACGGTGTCAGGCACCTGCTTGACATAATCGTCAACGAAATCGGCCTGGAGGACCTGAAGAGCAAAGTGGTGAAACCGCTGAAGGGCTTGAAACTGGCCGCCTATTACGGTTGCTACCTGGTCAGACCTCCGGAACTGGTTGCCTTTGACGACCCGGAAAACCCGCAGTGCCTGGATGATTTGCTTAATACCCTGGGCGCCGAGGCCAGAGACTGGTCGGGCAAGGTGGACTGCTGCGGCGGCAGCCTGTCATTGAGCAAGAGGGAAATCGCCGGCCGGCTGGTGAGCGAGCTTGCCGAGATGGCAGGACGGGCTGGCGCGGAGGCAATGGTCACCGCCTGTCCGCTGTGCCACGCCAACCTGGAAATGCGGCAGACCGGCGTGGATGGGAAAAAACTACCCGTCTTCTATTTCACCGAGCTTATCGGGCTGGCCCTGGGAATAGCGGAAGCCAGGTCCTGGCTGAAAAGGCATTTGATTTCACCTTCTGGTCTGCTGACCTCTCTTGGGTTATAATCGAACGGAGATTACTATGGCGGATAAAGGGCAAAAAAAGACCGGCAGCGAAAAAAATACGGAAACAGAGAAGACGAAGCTCATTCCGGTCTATGTGATGGGCAAAAAGTACCTGGTGCCGGAAACACTCACCATCATGAAGGCACTTGAGTACGCTGGCTACCGGTTTATTCGCGGCTGCGGCTGCCGGGGTGGCATTTGCGGTGCTTGCGCTACCGTCTACCGCAAGCCGGGAGATTACCACATTCGCGTCGGGCTGGCCTGCCAGACGGTGGTGGAGCCAGATATGTACCTGACGCAGATACCGTTTTACCCGGCGAATCGAGCCAGCTACGACTTTGAGAAGCTTTCCGCCAATCCCGAGGAAATATTCAAACTGTACCCCGAGGTGTTTCGCTGCATCGCTTGTAATAGCTGCACCAAGGCTTGTCCGATGGACGTCGAGGTGATGGACGTTATCTCGGCGGTGAAGCAGGGCAATATCGAGAAGGCGGCCACCCTTTCCTTCAGTTGCATCCAGTGTGGCCTCTGTGTCAGCCGCTGCATGGGGGAATTACCTCAATATCACATCATGCAGCTGGCGCGGAGAATCTACGGGAGTAAGATTGCACCGCGGGCAGAGCACCTGAACGAGGCGGTAGACGCGGCGAAAAGCGAAGAGTGCCGGCAGGCGCTGGAAAAGCTTATGAAGTCCGATGTCAAGCAGCTCAGGGAAATATACAAGGACCGGGAAATCGAGCCGGAAATGGCTGCTGAGGACTGGACGCCGGTCAGGCGTGATTACCTCTAGGAGACGAGAATGCCATATATTGAAGAACTTAAAGACCTCATCAAAGCGGTGGAGAAAACCAGGCCGGAGCGGCTGGCGCGGAAGAAACGGGGAGAGGAATTCCCCCGCATGTCTTTGGATGAGGCCGAGGATATACTGAAAAAGTACCATCCCGATTATAAAGAAGAAGGGCGGCGGGAGCTGAAGGTGGGGCCGAACAAAGGCTACCGGATTGCCCACGAGTTTGCCGATTTACTGGAGGCAGGAAGTCGGGCAAATCCGGATTCTATCGGGCTCTCCCGCGTTGATATGGAGACCGATATCCTGATAATAGGTGGTGGTGGCGCCGGGACTGCGGCGGCTATGCTTGCCGAGCAAAACGGTGCCAGGATTATACTGGCCACCAAGCTTCGTCACGGTGACGCCAACACCATGATGGCCGAGGGTGGCATTCAGGCAGCCACCAAAACGGAAAAAGACTCGCCGTGCGTTCATTACCTGGATACGGTCGGCGGCGGCCACTTTAAAAACGAGCCGGAACTGGCCCAGACGCTGGTCGCCGAGGCACCGGATGCAATCAGGTGGCTGGAGAACCTCGGGGTGATGTTCGCCAAATTCCCCGATGGCAGGTTGCACTCCATGCACGGCGGTGGGACCAGTCGGAAACGGATGCATTTCTGCGGGGATATAACGGGCGCCGAGATAATGCGCACCATCCGGGATGAAGCACGCAACCGGGAGAATATCACCGTGCTTGAGTTTTCGCCCGCCATAGAGCTAATTTTGAATGAGCACGGGCACTGCGCCGGCGCCATACTTTACAACCTGGAGACGGAAGAATACCTTGTGGTCAAGGCCAGGGCGACCATTATGGCTACCGGCGGCTGCGGGCGACTGCATGTTCAGGGATTTATGACCACCAATCATTACGGGGCCACGGCCGACGGCATTGTCCTGGGCTACCGCGCGGGCGTGAACCTCAAGCTATTGCATACCGTCCAGTATCACCCCACCGGCGCCGTCTATCCCGAGCAGGTTGAGGGCCTCCTCATCACGGAGAAATTCCGGGGAGCGGGGGCGAATATCGTCAACATCGATGGGGAGCAGTTCGTCAACGAGCGCGAGCCGAGGGATGTGGAAACGGCCGCCATCATCAGGGAGTGCCTGGAAAGAGGCAAGGGCGTTCCCACGCCCACCGGAAAGCTGGGCGTATGGCTTGATTCGCCCATGGTAGATGTATTGATGGAGGAAGGCGCGGTGGAGAGGGAGTTTCCGGGCAAGTTCATCATGTACCGGCGGTTCGGCATTGATATTGCCAGGGAACCGATGCTGGTCTACCCCACCCTCCACTACCAGAACGGCGGGCTGGAATACAATGCCCGCGGGGAGACATCCATACCGGGGCTTTTCATCGCCGGGGAGGTCAGCGGCGGCGTGCACGGTGAAAACCGCCTGATGGGCAATTCTTTGCTGGACGTCGTCGTTTTCGGGCGCATTGCCGGGGAGAGCGCGGCGGGCTATGCCCGGGATAAAGCCAAAGACGGCAGGTTGTCACTGCAGCATGTTAAAGATTATAACCAGGAGCTGGAAAAATCAGGCATTGTCACCGACCGGGTAGCCCCGATGCTCCTGCCTGACTACGCCAATCCCGAGGTGCGGGAAAGGCAGCTCACCGCCCACCACGTGGGGAAATAAGGGCGGCTTTATCCTTCATTTAGAACGGTATATAAAAAAGGAAGCAGCGTGCCTCCTTTCAAAGTTCATTATACTCTATCTTCCTAAATTTACAATTTACACTTCTTTGCCTTTATTGTTAGATAGAGCGAATACCTTGCCCATTTAAAGTATTTTGATACAATCAACGGTAATGGATGTAAGCCTATGCCTGTTAATTTCACTACTTTGAACCCATGAAATTCAAATAACTTCTTCAATGCGGCAGCTGTGAAAACACGTCTATGCCTCGGATAAGCCTCCAATTTACGTTCATTCCAGGGATCTAGCGGATTCCCACATATAAATTCGTTACTAACCGCTGTTGAAAATGGCTGATAACCTAATATCAGAGATATAATGTTATGAATGCTAGCCAAATTGGGTGTATGAGGTGGTCCCCGAAATTCGGACAGGTTGTTAAGGTTGGGTTCTGCTCCTAAAATAAGAAAAGAAGAGAAGGAGCAGGACATGAAACAGAACCGGAGGAAACACAGCCCATCGTTCAAAGCCAGGGTGGCCTTGGAAG
>JAUWLN010000148.1 GCA_030613665.1 Dehalococcoidia bacterium | reverse complement strand
ACCACCAGATCCCTTGAGGATAGCGGGACCCAACCTTAATAGTGCCCTTATCCTGTCCTAATGATGGGGTCCACCTCATGTTCCGGTAGACACTCGTTTCTTAGTAGAAAGAATCACCTCTGGTATTTATTGGGACATATTCGATAGCCTTAGTGGAAAAGAGAAAGAAAGGTTTACGAGCTACTTTGGCATCCTTTTCCAGAAGTATCTTGAGGAATTATTCCGGCGAGCATATCCAGAATCAAAAACGACCGCTAACAGAGTATTCTATGACGTTCAGTATGATGGTGAAAGGTCTTCTGACGTAATTCTATTCTACGGGGACGAAGCTGTTTTCATTGAGGTCATAGTCGGACGACTAAGAATGGAGAAAACAATGATAACGGGAGACCTTGATGCATTCAAGGAAGACCTTAGCACCAAGGTTGTCGATGCAGCGAAGCAGATCGACAGGGTTATTCAAGATTTCACTGCAGGTAAACTACCTCTTGCAGATTGGTCACCCGCCGAAATTAAGCGCTATTACCCGGTGGTGGTCACAGTATCACCTTTGCCTGTTTTCCTTAGTACATATGATGAAGTCCGCGGTATGGTTGCTAACGCAGGTTATCTTACTTCTACTAATATTGCGGAACTTGAAATCACAAATGTAGGCGAGTTGGAGATGATTGAATCTCTTTTGGAAGATGGCCATACACTAGTGCAAATATTGGAGAGTAAGACCCAAGATAAGTTCTACAGAGTTATTCCTCTTTGGCATTACCTTTACGCAACGATTAATGATGGAACACTAAGAAAAGGGGGCAGTCACCTTAGTACACAACGTGAAGTACTGTTCGACAAGATTAGCCCACTCCTATTCAACATTCAAGGCAAAGACGTCAATAACACGTAGATTCGAATATTCCGTTAGGCCAATTAAGAGGCGATTATGCCATTGATTAGCTTATAGCTGAAAAAAGGTGCGCTGGTTTGCACGCTTGAAGGTCAGGCGTGAAGCGCTGAATCAAAAAAGGAACCAAATTTTGGGGCAGGTCAAAAGAGGGACTTGAAGGCGTAGTTATGTAGTGAAGATAGGACTGCTGACGGTTCTTAAAAATGCCTTCTTTTCCTTACTGGACTACCTTATCATCTGCGCCGGTAGCCACAAGATTAACTGGGGGAAAGCGACGCACAAGATAAGTCCAATCATGATAAGACCAACGAACGGAAATACTCCCCGGATGATATCACCCATGGTCACCCCCAACTCTGCTGGTGCCGAACCTCGGAGGTAGAATATTGCCGCCGCCATGGGCGGCGTCATGAAGGCCATCTGAAGATTAATGATAATCATCATAGCAAACCAGAGGGGGTCAAACCCCAGCAAAGGCGCGATGGGCGCTAGTATGGGAACCATAATGAAGATGATGCCTATCCAATCAATGAAAAATCCCAGAAAAAAGATGATGAACATGACCACGGCAAAGGCACCCCAGTGTCCACCTGGGGCACCCAGAATGACCTCCTTCACTACCTTGGCACCACCGGCAGGGATAAAGACACCGACGAAAACGAAGGACAATCCCCCGATGAGGAGTATCATACTGGTGACCAAAAGTGTCTGCGTTGCTGTCGCCTTGAGGACTTTAAAGCTAAATCGGCGGTAGGCGACCGTCAGGATTGTGGCAGCAAAGGCACCTACGGCGGCGGCTTCAGTAGGAGGAGCTATTCCAAAAAAAATACTACCCAGCACAGCCAATATAAGTATCCCGGGCGGAACTAGGGAGGTAACCAACATCATCGTTTTCTTCATGAAGGGAACGGCCCTTTCTTCAACAGGCACTGCCGGCGCTATTCTTGGTTGAAAGAAACATCGAAGGGCAATGTAAATGCAGTATAAAGCGGAGAGGACAAAACCAGGGATAAAGGCGGCCATAAACAGCTTTCCCACCGAGATATTAGCCATTGGCCCGTAAATAACCAGCATGATACTGGGTGGAATCAGAATGCCCAGAGTGCCTCCGGCACAGACTGCGCCGCTGGCCAAACTTTTGCTATAGCCTCGCTTTACCATGGACGGAAGGGCAAGAAGTGCCAGCATGGAGACCGAGGCGCCAATTATGCCGACGCAGGCAGCCAGGACGGTGCCCATTAACACGGTGATTATCGCCAGCCCACCCCTGATTCCGCTGAGCCAGAGGTATAATGCATCATACATCCTTTCGGCAATTCCCGAGCGTTCCAGCATGACTCCCATAAAAACAAACAGGGGAACCGCCAAAAGGGCATAGCTGTTTATCAGCTTGAAGAGACGTGCGTAGAGTAAATCAAACACGGGTGTTCCAAATAGTAAAAAACCAAAGATTAAGCCTAAGGCACCCACCGGGATAGCCAGGGGATAGCCAATCAAAACTCCCACCAGAACCCCGCCCAGCATCATTATGGTAATAATCTCTGGACTTAGGTCAATCATAGCGGTTTATTCCTTATCAGCAGGTATAAATCACGAATTAATTGGGACACCCCTTGAAGGATAAACAAACACAATGCTAAGAGCGTTACTGTTCTGATTGGGCCGGATATTGGGTACCAATAACTCTCAATCAGTACCTCACCCTTTATCCACGCGACCCACATAAAATCAGCCGCCGTATAGGCAAGAATAAAGAGCAACGGGAAGAAAAGAAAAATAGCACACAGGACATCGATGATTGCCTTCCCTCTAGCTGACAGATGCGTATAAATAACATCTACTCTCACATGTCCATGATGGCGGTGGACGTATGCCCAACCCAGGGCCGCAAAGGAACTGCCTAGCATAACCGAGGTCTGATGTGCCCATATCGTCGGCGCGGTGAAGGCATATCTGGCTATGACTTCATAGACGAGAACCAGAATCAGGGCAACGCAAACCCATCGTACTGCATTTCCCGTCCATTCACTAATGGAGTCAATAACTCTTACTATCTGTCTCATCACTTATCAGACCCCCGCTTCGAGGATGACCTCGAAGCGGGGGCAAAACCAATATCTCTACTATACCAGCCGTGAGATATTTGAGTCTAGCGTATGTCCTGCTTGGCGCAAATTGCCTGGAACGCACGCATGGATTCTACTATCTCGGCATAGAAGGGGTCCGCAGCGCACTGCTCATCGTAGTACGCCATGGATACTTTGAGGAACTCATCAACTATAGCCTGCGGAAGGAGTTCAACTTTAACGCCGTAGTCTATGAACTTGACCAGGTACTCGTCGTCCAGAACTGTTGACTCTGAGAAATAGTCAAATCCTACGTTACGTACTACCGACTCCACTATCATCTTCAGGTCATCGGGAATCTCTTCCCAGGCATCCCGGTTTACCCAGACGTGAGCACAATCAGTCGGGGCACGGGATGGCGAAATGTAGAGATAATCAGCTACTTCCTGAAAGCCGAAACCCCAGTTTATGGTTGGCGAAGCACATTCAAAAGCGTCAAGCACTCCCCGTTGCGTCGATTCATAGATTTCATCAGCGGGGAAGAAAACGGTCGCGGCGCCCATCCGGGCCAGGATTTCCCCGCCTTCACCGGCGCAGCGCATCTTCAAACCTTTAATGTCAGCCGAGGTCTTCAGCTCTCTATTGGAGTGGGCCCAAAGCTCTGGAGGAAGATGACCGGCGGAAGCGATATACTTCACGTTCAAAGCCGACTCCCACATCCGTGCCGCCAGCTCATCGCCGCCCCCCCTCAGGTGCCACATAAACATCTGCACCGGTGTCAGACCTCCAGACATCATATCGAAGAGACTGGCCTGGGGGAACTTGTCCAGGCTATACATCGGGCAAGCCATCCCCATTTCCAGGATACCAGAATCTACTCCATACACCTCTTCCGTCTTCGGGTAAATAGAACCGCCGGTATAGAACTCAATGACCAAGCGTCCGCCGCTCATGGCAGTAATTTGCTCAGCCGCACGTTCCACTGCTAAATGATAACGGTCACCAGCGGCAGGATGCCCCTGGTACTTCCAGGTAATTACTTCTGCAGGCGCTGCAGGAGCTGGTGCTGGAGCAGGAGCTGGTGCTGGAGCGGGGGACGGGGCTG
>JAUWLN010000098.1 GCA_030613665.1 Dehalococcoidia bacterium | reverse complement strand
CGCGTTTGCCAATAACCATAAAGTGCGGGAGGATGTTCGCGTCTACATGATATATGCCCACCTCCCGGAAAGAGTAAGGGCTCTCATTGATTTCGTGGGCACCCTGCTCGTCTTTTTTCCGTTCATATTCCTGCTGACCTTCACCGCCTGGAACTGGATGCTTGATTCCTGGGCAACCAGCGAGAAGATGCCCATTACCGGCTGGTATCCGCCGGCGGGACCATTGAGAACCGTAGTGTTCTACGGGATTGCCTTATTTGCTCTTCAGGTCGTGGCGCATTTTATTCGTGATACGTATATGCTGATAAAGGGCAAGCCTTATGATTGATTTAAGTCCGGAAATGGTCACCGCCATCATGATAGGCGGTGTTTTTATCGGGGTTCTCACCGGTTTCCCCCTTGCATTTATCGTCGGTGGTCTGGCTCTGTTTGTTGGCTTCTTCGTTTTCGGAGCCCAGGTCATTGACGTTATCTACGTCCGTATCTACGGCATCATGACCAACTACATAATCATCGCGGTGCCGCTGTTTGTTTTCATGGGGGTGATGCTGGAACGCTCCGGGATAGCGGAACGCTTATATGATGCCCTTTACCTGTGGCTTGGCGGCTTTCGAGGCGGTCTGGCCATCGTTACCGTGCTCATGGGCACCGTCATCGCCGCCACCGTGGGCATCATCGCCGCTTCCATCACCATGCTGGCGCTGGCAGTGCTCCCATCAATGTTGAAACGGGGTTACAGCAAATCCCTGGCCACCGGCGCCGTAACCGCCGGCGGCTGTCTGGGAATACTTATTCCCCCGAGTATTATGCTCGTGCTTTACGGGCCAATGGCCGGCATTTCTGTGGGCCAGCTCTTCTTCGGCGCGTTTTTACCCGGATTTACCCTGTCTGGCCTGTACGTCATCTACATTGCTATACGCAGTTATCTCCAGCCGCAAATTGCACCGGCCGTACCAATTGAAGACAGAAAAGTGCCGTTTATGAAGAAAACCATGATGCTGATTACCTCCATTGTACCGGTCGCCATTCTCATCCTGTCGGTACTGGGTGTAATCTTCTTCGGCATCGCACCCCCCACCGAGGCCGCTGGCGTCGGCGCTTTCATGGCTACCATATTGACCATCGCCTACGGACGTTTCAGCTTTACCACCCTGAAAGAGGCTTCGCTCATCACCATGCGGGCCTGTGGCTTTATCTTCATGATCGTTACCATGGCGGTGGCTTTCAGTGCCATCTTCCTTGGCGGCGGTGGCCGTGAGGTTATGTCCAACATCATTTTGAGTGCTCCCGGTGGCAAGTGGGGTGTTTTCGCCGTCGTCATGCTCATCATCTTCCTCATGGGCATGTTCATCGAGTGGATAGCCATCGTTTATATTATGGTGCCCATTATCACCCCCATTGCCTTGGCAGCCGGTTTCGACATCCTCTGGTTCTCCATTATGATCTGCGTGAATCTCCAGATGGCTTTCATGACACCGCCTTTCGCCTCCGGAATATTCATCTGCCGCGGTGCCTGTACCCCGGAGCTCGGTGTCAGCATGGGAGATATCGTCAAAGGCGTACTACCGCATGTGGCATTGATTATTCTCGGGTTAACTATCTTCACAATTTTCCCACAGATTATTACCTGGTTACCCAGCCAGATGATACGTTAGTAACCAGTACCAGATACCTTAATTTAGAGACGGGAGGCAGGGTTCATGACGCATGAAGTGCATAAAGTGGTGAGGGAGGCTGGTGGACTGCGCATCGTCATTGCCGATTCCGCAACCTCGGTCTCCGAAGCTAACAAAAACGACATCGTCGTTAACGGCTCCCACTGCGGGGCCAATATCGCTCCCGACTATATACTCCCGAACGGCGCCCGTGGCATAGTCGGCAATGATGCCGGCATCGGCTTGGAAAACGCGGGGGTAGCGAGCCTGGCATTTCTTGACCAACACGGGGTTCCGGCGGCAGCCGTGGCCGCCGTGTCTGCCGAAATCGGCGTTGGCCAGTCCACCTATGATGAAGGTGTCATATCCACCGCCAACGGTGTGGCCCAAAAGATGGGCGTTAAGGTGGGCATGAGCGCCAAAGAAGCGGCCGATAAAATGCTGGAAGGAATTTTGACCGCGACATAGAAAGGGGAGGGGGTAAAACATTGGCTATACAGAAAATAGTAAAGCAATCGGGAAACCGCAAAATAGTCGTTGCTGATTCTGCGGCGGATATGGATGAAAGCACCAAGGGCGACGTCTTTGTTGACGGCTCCCACTGCGGGGTAAACGTCGGGGAGATGACAATTCACAACGAAGTCGGCGCCATGATTGGCAACGATGCCGGTATGGGTAAGAACGATGCCGGTATCGCCGCCCTCAAGATGTGCGATGAACACGGCATTCCGGCCGCCGCCGTGGCGGCGATGTCGGCCAAAATCGGCTCCGGAATGAGCACCTACGAGCAGGGGCAGATTTCCGTGGTTAATGAGGAAGCCAAGAAACTGGGCGTCACGCCCGGTATGTCCGCCATTGAAGCCGCCGATAAACTGCTCGAGGGCCTGAACAAGAGCGAGAAATAGTATTTTTTCATGAACCCTTCGCCGGTAAAATATGAAGGTATAATGGGAAATGATATGTTCTAATATTGCTGGATTGATGGCGATACCCTTGCTTCCCAAGTTTATCATAACCCAGCATATCAGAATACACGAAAAGCCACTTCGACCCCCTGTAATGAATCAGAGAGAGAAAATTACAGGGGGCTTTTCATGGGTAATGCAGAATGAAATACCTGACGGTCAAATTTAATGCGGAAAGGGGCGTGCCCAAATGAAAGCTCTGGTAAAAACAAGCGAAGCTATTGGATTCGAATACAGGGATGTTGATGTGCCCAAAATCGGGGCCAAGGATGTCCTGGTCAAGATTATGGGCACCACGATATGCGGCAGTGACATCCACGCCTATCATTCATCACCCAATATCATGAAAATGTGCCAACTTCCCATTGTTGTCGGCCATGAAACCTGCGGCGATGTTGTAGAAGTGGGCGAGTGCGTGACCAGCCTGAAAAAGGGCGACCTGGTCTCTCCAGAACCACATATTTTCTGCGGGGAATGCTATTATTGCCAGAACAGCGCCGCGCTCAACTGCCTGAACATGGGGCTTCTCGGCCACACAATCGGCGGTGCCTTTGCCGAGTATATGGCCGTGCCCGCCCACGTTTGCTGGAAACACCCGGCGGGTACTTCTTACGAACTCGGCGCCATTCACGAGCCCGTCGGCGTGGGAGTCCACAGCGTTATGTCCGGGCCGATTAACGGCAAAAGCGTAGCTGTCTTTGGCTGCGGGCCCATTGGCATGTTCGCCATCGGCGCCTCCCGGGTTTTCGGGGCTACCAAAATGTTCGGCATTGAGGTGGCACCCAAAAGGGTCGAAATGGCACGCAAGCTCTTCCCCGATGCTACCATAATCAATCCCAAGGAGCAGGACCCGGTCAAGATAATCAAGGACGCCACCGACGGCCTCGGCGTGGACGTGTCCATTGAGCTCAGCGGTCACCCCGAAGCCACCCAGATGTGTTTTGACGTGCTGAAACGTGAGGGCCGGGTAAGCCTGGTCGGTGTCCCCCCGGGGCCAATGGAGTTCAACTTCCACCTCAATGTCATACTCAAGGAAGCCACGGTTCGAGGTGTGTTCGGCCGTGAAGTCTGGCAAACATGGTGGCAGCTTAGAGCCATGCTGGATACGGGCCGGTTTGACCCGCTGCCGATTATAACCCACCGCTTCCCGCTGGCTGAATTTGAGCAGGCTTTCAAGATGGCCGAAAGCGGCGAGGCGGGAAAAGTGCTGCTGATTCCCTGAGAATAGATACAGATATTACGAAAACAAGCGATATTCCCTCAATCTCGGTAAAGGTAGGTGAGCTATGGGAGAACGTCTGAAAAACAAGGTGGCCATTATCACCGGCGCCGGCTCAATCCTGGCCGGCACGGGCAACGGCAAAGCGACGGCAGTTGTCTTTGCCCGGGAAGGCGCCAAAATCATGGCGACCGACTACAATCTGGAGGCCGCCGAGGAAACCAAACGCATCATTGAACAGGAAGGCGGCACGTGCATTTCATTCTACGCCGATGTTTCCAAAGCGAGCGACTGCCAGAAGATGATAGATACCTGCGTCGAGAAGTTCGGTCGGGTCGACATTCTGCACAATAACGTGGGAATGGGCGGCTATGCCGGGCCGGTAGAACTGGCGGAGGAAATCTGGGACAAGACCATGACCATTAACCTGAAAAGCATGTTCCTCACCTGCAAATATGCTTTACCCTACATGGAGAATCAGGGAAGCGGCGTTATCATCAATATTGCCTCACTCAGCGCCATCAGGTGCCAGCCGGCACCGGCCCTTGCCTACTCGGTGAGCAAGGCCGGAGTGATTGCCCTCACCCGCGAGGTGGCCATTCAGTATGCCGACAAAGGCATCCGCTGCAACGCCATCTTGCCCGGCATGATGAAGACCCCGATGGTCGAATACTACAACCCGAACGCCTATGGTGACGGCAGCGTTGAGCTGATGTGGCAGCGGCGTGACGCCATGTGCCCTACCGGCAAGCAGGGCGAATCGTGGGATGTGGCCCACGCTGCCCTATTCCTGGCTTCCGATGATTCGAAATACATCACCGGGACGACCCTGCGTGTCGACGGGGGCCTCTCTGAAACCCAGAGGTCATGGCCGTCCGATAAGAAATAGCGAACAGAGAGGAGGCTAATAATGGGAGATAGATTAAAAGGCAAAGCGGCCATTGTTACCGGAGCAGGTTCGGTACTTCCCGGCATGGGCAACGGCAAAGCGACGGCAGTTGTCTTTGCGCGGGAAGGCGCCAGGGTAATGGCCGTTGATTATAACCTGGAGGCTGCCGAAGAAACCAAAAAAATGATTGACCAGGAAGGCGGTGAGTGCATCACATTCCAGGCCGATGTCTCCAAAGCAAGCGACTGCCAGAAGATGGTCGAGACCTGCGTTCAGAAGTTCGGCCGGATTGACATTCTGCATAATAACGTGGGCATCGGGCAGTGGGGCGGCGTCGTTGAGACCGAGGAAGATATCTGGGACAAAGTGATGACGGTTAACGTGAAAAGCATGTTCCTCACCGGAAAATACGTCATCCCCCATATGTTGAAGCAGGGAGGCGGCTCCATCACCAATATCGCCTCGGTAGGTGCCATTCGCTTTACCCTGCCCAACTGCGCCTATGCCTCGTCGAAGTCAGCGGTTATCGCCCTCACCAGGGATATCGCCCTCGAGTATGCCGACAAAGGCATTCGCTGCAATGTCATCCTTCCCGGATTGATGAAGACCCCGCAGGCTCATTACTATAACAAGGACGCCTGGGCGGGAGGCGATGTGGAAGAAATGTGGCGCCGCCGCGACGCCATGAGCCCCACCGGCAAGCAGGGCGAAGGCTGGGATACCGCCAATGCCGCCCTCTTTCTTAACTCCGACGAGGCGAAGTATATCACGGGAGCCACCCTGGTGGTTGACGGCGGTATATCACAGACGATAAGGTCGTGGTAACCGAATTTCATATTTCAAAAAGGGATGTTATATAATAGTAAGGTCGGATTGAAACATGTGGTGTTTAACCCCGTTATTCGCTCTTATACCCCATGATTAATCTCATTAATTAGATAAGGGGGCAGCTATGGCTATTGACAAGGAAAAGATGATATTAATGTTTCGCACTATGGTCCGCATCCGGCGGTTCGAGGAACGCGTTGCCCGCGAGTTTGCCGATGGCAATATTCCCGGCAGTGTCCACCTCTATATCGGTGAGGAAGCAGTGGCTACGGGGGCAATAGCTCACCTGAAAAAAGAGGACTACATAATGAGCACCCATCGCGGACACGGGCACATTATCGCCAAGGGCGGTGAAACCGATAAGATGATGGCGGAAATGTTTGCCAAGAAGACCGGCTACTGCCTGGGCAAGGGCGGTTCCATGCATATCGCCGACCTCGATATCGGCATACTGGGTGCGGCCGGTATCGTTGGCTCGGGAATCCCTATTGCCACCGGGGCCGCGCTTTCCGCTCAAATGAGGGGAACCGACCAGGTTACCATCTGCTTTTTCGGTGACGGGGCTTCGAACACCGGGGGATTCCACGAATCACTTAACATGGCATCAACCTGGAAATTACCCGTAATATATATATGTGAGAATAATCTGTATGGTATGAGTAGTGCTGTGAAAAGAGTCTGCTCTGTAAAAGATATTGCTGTGAGGGGAAAGGCATATGATATGCCATCAGAGATTGTGGATGGGATGGATCTCCTGAAAGTAAAAGAAGCTGTCGGGAAGGCTGTTAAGAAAGCAAGGGGAGGTGAAGGTCCAACCCTGATCGAATGTAAGACATATCGCTATTACGGACATTCACGGAGCGATCCCAGAGTTTACAGAACAAAGGAAGAGGAAGCAGAGTGGAAG
>JAUWLN010000063.1 GCA_030613665.1 Dehalococcoidia bacterium | reverse complement strand
TGGCAACGTCCACCTGCACCACCAGAGCCTTACGCCCCAGCCTCTCTACCTCCCCGGCTACCTTAAGCGCCCCTTCTGTGGCTACGTCTGCCAGAACTATATCGGCACCTTGCTCTGCCATGACCAGGCAGATACTCCGCCCTATCCCCCGGCCTGCTCCTGTTATAAAGGCTACTTTATCGGTGAGATCTCCAAGCATAATCATCTCCTTTAATTTGTCAGGGTAAAAGTGATAATAAATTATCCCCACCGCGATGTCAAATAGCCTCAATAAAAGACCGGGCAATTGCCTGAATCGCCAGATAGACGTAATTCCAAATAAGATGAACCACTCACTGGCACTCCTGATATTGACATCTCGCCAAATAGGGTTATAATTCAATTCATTTAAGATGAAACTACCCTGAAAATAACTATGACAGGAGGTATTAGAAATGGAAATTGATAAAAAGATACGCGATGGAGTAATCAAAGCTCTTCCGGAAGCAAAGCTGATTAGTGACCGGGAAATAAGGGAGAAGGTTTACGATGCTTGGGCGGCATCATTGGCCACAAGTGGCTATAAGAAAATTGAGGGTATCCCGGCGTCGGGAAATCCCGGCACTCCTGAGATGAAAACCGGTACCCAGGCAGACCATCTCAGGTCCGTAGCTCGTTTATCTGCCGCTATCGCAAAGGAATTCAAAGACACTTTCCCGCAATTCAACGTAGACATGGACGAAGTGATTGCGGGCGGACTCTGCCACGACCTCGGCAAGCCTTTTGAGTTTGACGCAGCCCATCAAGAGAGGTGGAAATCTGACCCTCGCGTTACCGGCTGGCCTTCAATTCGACATCCTGTATACGGTGTTCATATCGCACTGTCTGTAGGCCTGCCAGAAAAGATTGCCCATGTAGCTGGCGCTCGCTCAATGGAAGGTGAAAATGTCAGGAGAAGCCTTGTCGGAACTATTGTCCATTATGCAGATTACACGTTCTGGAGAATACTGGAAACTGCTGGTGTTTTGAAGATTTAATTCAACTTGGGGCATTAAACCACAGGGTAAATAATTGCTCTTAAAGAGAGCGAGGTTCGGGCGTTGCTTTTAGCAGTAATGCCATCATACAGATTACCAGGCTCAAACCTGCCAGGGAAGATGCGCCGACGAGGAAAGCCCCGGTCAAATCAGCGAGAGTCCCCATTATCAGTGGGCCGGTGAACCCTCCAATCTCAGCAACACAGAAAAATATGCCTCCCGCGAGCCCCATATGCTTTTCCCCTACCTCAGGGGTATCCATCAATATGAGCATCACGATGGGAAACAGGGATGAACCCGCCGTACCGAACAAGACCAGGCCCACAAACATGGGAGCGCCCGATGTATTCACCGACATTATAAGTGCTGCGGTGACCACCAAAGCCAGGAGGGCTAGAATTCGTCCCCTCAGACGTGGCAGAACCAGTCTGGGAATAACCAGGACTGCCGGGATACCGGCAATAATGGGTATGGAAGATACAAACCCTGACATCGATGGCGACATACCACCGCTTTCCATAATTTTGGGAAGCCAGCTGGTAAAGCCATGCATAATGGCGAATGATAGGAGCCCCATTATCAGAATAAGGCGGACATTTCGTATTTTTATAAGCCGGTTAAAGGTTTTGCCGATACTTTCCCCTTCCGTAGCCCCGGTTGGTCTAACATCCCTGGCCAGGAACCACCACAGCAATGCGATGATGAAGACGAGAAAGCCATAGCAGACAAAAGTCAGTCTCCAGCTATATCCGGTTACAGGCATGACAATACTATTTGTCGCCGATAGAGCGATTAGCCCTCCAATCCAGGGCCCGGTTGTATAGATACCAACGGCTGTCCCACGACCTTTTCCCCTGAACCAGTTGGAAATCGTTTTAGGGGCACCTATAGATATCAGGGGGCCACCAATACCAAAGATAGCTACGACGAATAAGAAAGCGCCGAAATCACCGGGGAAATAACGTAAAACTTCCGAGAGGCCAATGATGACGGTGCCGATGAAAAGAGTTTTCCGTATGCCCCATTTATCAATAATGGCACCGGCTATTATAGCCACAATGATATAGGTCAATTGCCAGGAACCCAGGATAATACCCATCTGGCTGTAGGACATATTGAGGTCTTTAAGGATTGGAGTGACAAGAGGAGCCACCGAGCGGTTAACCAGGCCGAAAGCGGCGTACAGAAGCCATACCAGGAACAGGATGACCCACCGATAACGCCTCTGGTATGGCTCTATTATATGCTCGTCAGGCAAGAGGGAACCTGTCGCAGATATAATCAGATTTCATCATTCAATATCCTTAGCTAAATTTACCAGAGTGGCAGTGGATGTCAAGTCGGGTCCAGGATTGGGTTTTATTTTCATTTGGTAAGCGCAGGTAACTCTATTATAAAAAGTGGTATTATTACTGGGACAGACCATTTGCGACACAAAACCAGACAAAATCACGGGAGGGGCTATTATGAATTCACGGGAAAGAGTATACGCTGCGGCTAATCACAGGGAACCAGACAGAGTACCCATATGCTTTGGCGGAGGGTCGGGCACTTTCATCACCGAGTGTCCACCAGACGGAAAGGTTTGCTCACAGCTTTACGAATATCTGGGATTAACGGACACCGAGCCGATTCAACTATCTGATATATTCACTCAGCCTACCAATATCGACCAGCGGGTGGTGCAAAGACTGCACTCCGATATGACCGCAGTCGCGTGTAATGCCCCACGAGCCGTCATTGAACCTGATGGTTCCAAAACCTGGCCCTGGTTCTGCGGCATGAGAATAAGGAAACTCGGTCTCTACGATGAGCCATTCGATTTCCCCATGCGGCATATGACCACCAAGCAGGATATCGACAATTACCCCTGGCCTGACCCTTCGGTCAATATCATGGACGGGGTGGTGGAAAGGGCAAAATATCTGCATGAAGAAACGGACTACTTTGTAGTTGGCAGGTGTATTTCTACGATGTTGCCTTTCTTGGGCTATGCTTTACTCAGCGGCATGGATAAATGGCTTATGGATATGAAACTGGACCCGGAATTCTACCACCAGCTATCGGGAAAACTTCTTGAAGTCGGCACCGCCGTCCATGAGCAATTATTCAGCGGCATCGGCCAGTACCTGGATGGGGTGAATATCCATGACGACCTCGGCACCCAGACCGGACTTTTCATGTCCCATGATGACTACGTGAAGTTCGTTAAGCCTTATACCGCAGAAATCATCAAGAATATCAGGAAACACCTGCGGCCGGAGGCAAAGATTATCATACACAGTTGCGGTTCGGTATATGACGCCATACCGGACCTGATAGAGATCGGGGTGGACGTCCTCAACCCGGTACAGCCGCTGGCCAGGAATATGGAACCCTGGCGCTTGAAGAATGAGTTTGGTGACAGAATCGCCTTCTTAGGTGGCTTTGATATACAAAAATTGCTGCCGCAGGGGACGGTAGAGCAGGTAAGAGAAGGGGCTAAGAAACTGATACAGGAGTATGCTCGCGGCGGAGGTTTCATCTTTGCCACATCGCATAACATTGAGCCGGATACACCTCCGGAGAATATCGTGGCCGCCTTCGATGCCGCTTATGAATATGGCCAGTACCCTGTTTCAGGGCAGAGCGGCGACAACTATGTTGATTTTATCAAGAAGCTGAACCTGTAGGACGGGAAACGGGCCTTAAGATTCTACGGAGATAATTTAAAATAATGCCATCTCACCGGAATCCGTTTAAGATATTTTACGGCTGGTGGATCGTTGTCGCATCTTTCCTTATTGCCTTATACCTGGGCGGAGCGGTATTCTACGGGTTCACGGCCTTTTTTGAGCCCGTAGTAGACGAGATGGGCTGGAGCTACACGCAGCTCTCACTTGCCGCCTCTCTACGTGGTCTGGAGATGGGTCTTCTTTCTCCAATCGTCGGTATACTTGCCGACCGCTGGGGGCCCAGGAAGCTCATATTCGGCGGGGTGCTGATTACGGCAGCAAGCTTGCTTCTCCTTAGTTCCACTACCTCTCTAATCATGTTTTATGTGTCCTTCGCCCTGCTCGCAGTAGGTGTCAGCGCCTGCACCGTCACCGTTTTATTGACAGCCGTCGCTAACTGGTTCCGGAGGAAAATGGGGATAGCGAGCGGCATAGCCATCTGTGGCTTTGGCTTCAGCGGCCTGATGATTCCGGTAATAGTCAGGCTCATTGAAGTATATGATTGGCGCACAGCGCTGCATATCCTTGCTCTGGGCATGATAGTCCTGGTTTTACCGCTGTCATTCGTCTTTCGGCACCGGCCTGAACAATACGGCTATTTTCCGGATGGTCAGAAACAGAACACGAAAGAACACCTTGCCGATTCAAGTCCATCACAGAGTCTCGATGCTGAATTAAGAGTAAAGCAGGCACTCAAAAATGGAACATTCTGGCGCATAGTACTGGCACGTATGTATCATATAATGACGATGATGGCTATCATCACCCATGTAATGCCTTATCTCAGCAGCATCAGCATCAGCCGGGCGACGTCCAGCCTGGTGGCTACCGCCATCCCGCTGATGAGCATTATCGGTCGCCTTAGTTTTGGCTGGTTCGGGGACAAGTTCAGTAAAAGAGCGGTGGCGGCAACGAGCTTCGTTATGATGAGCTGCGGGGTATTCTGTTTCGCATATGCTTCGAACACGGAAATATGGTTACTTGTGCCATTCCTGGTTCTGCTGGGCATAGGTTATGGCGGTACCAACGCCATCCTGCCAGCACTGGGGAGAGAATATTTTGGCAGAACAAATTTCGGAAGCATCTACGGCTTGATGGAAGGCATTGGCACCATAGGCGCCGTAATAGGCCCAACTCTGGCCGGCTGGGCATATGATAGCCTGGGCAGTTACCAGATAGTATGGCTATCACTGGCCGGGCTCGCCGTTGTTGCCATAGCCTCGGTCCTCACCATTACCCCGGTCAGAAACGTGATGAAACCAGATGCTTCGGCGGGTACATAAAGCCGCCGCCGCCTCATCTACAGGCATTGTCTTTCCCATAGCCTTTTGTCACCTCTAGAAATAGACTGCCGTGCCAGTCGAGCCAGTATAATAAATTATAGCCGGTAATATAATCCCCAAATTATTGACAAAGGCCATTCAGAAACCTAGACTTGCAGTTATAAAAACATATCAACCTCGCTCCAGCCTGATTAGTTTGGAAAAGGCTCTGGAATATAAGTGAAGCGCAAACAGGATTACGAACTTCAATGTGACGTACTCGTCGTCGGTACCGGTTACGCCGGACTGGCCGCGGCTATCGAAGCGCTGAGCTCCGGGGCAAAAGTTATTGCCCTGGGGCGCCGCAATCCTCTGGCCAGCAATTCGGCCCTTGGGGGCGGCACTTTTGCTTTTGCGGATACCCCTTTACAAAAGCAAAAAGGGATTCAAGATTCAGCCGATTTATTGGCCGGAGATATCCTCAAAGCCAATCGCCGTACTATTCCTGAAGATATAGTCGATGCGGCAGCCCGTCAAAGCGTAGAGCTATACGACTGGTTAGCAGAGATTGGCGCCGGGTTCTACGAAGTAATGCAATATCCGGGGCACAGCGTTCCCCGGGTACATCTGGAGAGCGGCATGGATGGCGCCAATACCCTGAACTTACTTCTAAAAAGGGCCAGGAATAAAGGCGCCGATGTCCGGCTTGACACGGTAGCGGAACACCTGACCTTGAACGAAAAAAATGAAGTGGAAGGTGTACAGGCTGCGAATTCAGGAGAGAAGACAACGATAAAAGCCAGGCGGGCTACGATTCTGGCCGCAGGCGGATTTGGGAAAAATAAAATTATGATGGCCAGGTACCTGCCGGAATATGCGGAAATGCCGTGTGTCTCCGGCGCCGGAAGCACCGGCGACGGCATACGAATGGGGATGGAAATCGGGGCTGATGTCCTCAATATGGACGCTGCGGAACTGTACTCGCTGGGCTCTGCCAGGAAGGGGCTCCGGATACCGGGAGTCTCGGAAGCGATGTCAAAGGGAGCCATCCTGGTGAACAAGAACGGGGAAAGATTTACTGATGAGAATCAAGGCTATGGTCTGACCGCACCGCCGGTAATGCAGCAGCCGGACGCGGTAGCCCTTTTAGTCCTGGACGAAACGCTTCTGAAGAGCGTGGTAAAGCTACACCGGAACATTGATAAATACCTGAATACGGGTTTGATTTACTATGGCAAGACGGCACCTGAACTTGCCAGAAGGACGGGCATCGACCCGGATAATCTTCAAAAAACAGCCGGCCAGATTTTCCCCTCCGGCAAGCTGTATGGCACCTGGGTCCGGACAATCTTAATACAATCTATGGGCGGGCTTAAGGTCAATTCAAGAGCCCAGGTAATACACCGCCACGGCCACCCCATACCACGCCTTTATGCCGCTGGTGATAATACGCCGAGCTTGGGGGGTGCCGCTACTTCGGACAATCCATGCCCCGGCTATCTCACCGGCACCGGCTACCTTCTGGCTCTCGCTTCAGGTCGAATAGCGGGGCAAAATGCCGCCGGAGTCGCAACACAATAGGCGAATTTTACAATGCCTTAAATTACCTGATTCAATCCTGGTGACAAACCAATAAAAGGAGGGCGATTAGAAAATGGCAAAGAGAGAACAAATAAGCTGGGAGATATTTCCGGAAGAACACAAAGACGACTTAATGCAGAGACATCTTTACTATGCTCCAGGAGTAGTCGTCAGCAACGTAACAAAACAAATCTACGTCTCGGGACAAAATGGCCTCAGAAAAGATTCTCAGGGACGGGTATTAAATGAAGGAGACCTTGAGGACCAAACGAGAGTGGCTCTGGAGAAAATCAAAACCATACTGGCGAATGCGGGCGCAACATTAAATGACGTTGTTCAGGTTACCGTCTTTCTCCGTGATGCCAGTGACCGCGGTAGACATGCCGAAATCCGTGCCAAATACTTTAAAGAAAAACAGCCGGCAAGCACTCTTGTCGGCACCGATTTTATTTTTAAGGAAATGCTGGTAGAGATTAATGCCATAGCCGCCATTTAGGTCTACCGCCGGACATGGAGACTGAAGTTTAATAAAAAGGAGGGGGTTAAAATGGGCATTCTGGATAAATTTAAACTGGACGGGAAGGTGGCGCTGGTCTCTGGTTGCAAGCACGGCCTTGGCAGAGCGATGGCGTTAGCCTTAGCTGAAGCCGGGGCCGATATTATTGGCGTCAGCGTAACCCTTGAAGAGTCAGGGAGCGAGATAGAAAGGGAGATAGTGGCTCTAAAGAGAAAATTTGAAAGCTATCGGTGCGACTTCTCAGACCGCAAGGCCCTGTATGACTTCATCGCACGGGTAAAGGCTGAAAACGCTGTCATCGACATCCTGGTGAATAACGCCGGCACCATCATGCGCAAACCGGCAGTTGAACACCCTGATGACTACTGGGACAAGACAATGGAGGTTAACCTGAATGCCCAATTTATCCTGACTCGTGAGATAGGCAAGGACATGGTGGACAGGAAGTCTGGCAAAGTAATCTTCGTGGCATCAATGTTGACTTTCCAGGGGGGAATCCTGGTCCCCAGTTATGCCGCCAGCAAAGGGGGCATTGGTCAGCTTACCAAGGCACTGGCCAATGAGTGGGCGGTACATGGTGTTAACGTAAACGCCATCGCTCCAGGATACATGGCAACAAGGTTGGGAGAAGGGCTTCGCAATGACCCTGTGCGCAGCAAGGCAATTCTTGACCGAATCCCGGCCGGTCACTGGGGAGAGCCGGAAGACCTGGGAGGGGCGGTCGTCTTTTTGGCTTCGGCGGCCAGTGATTACCTGCACGGTTCAATTGTGAATGTGGACGGCGGTTGGCTCTCCCGATAGCCTGCTCACAAAAAAAACGGTCCAATAAATTAATAAAGCGTTTAATACACACAGGAGGCAACCGATGTTCTATGATTATCCGCAAGATTTTAAGGCTATAGAGCCGGCACCGGGATTTTCAGTGCGCGCCGTTTCCGGGCAGAACCTGATGGTATGCGAGGTCATTTTGCAACCCCGGTCGGAATCTCCTTTACACAGCCATCCCTACGAAGAGATGGCAATCATCATCGAGGGAGCGTTCGAGATGACCATGGGGGATGAGAAAAAATTGCTTGAAAAGGGCGATGTTTTTCTGGCTCCTCCCGGCATCGTCCATGGGGGCATCACCCATGACGAGAAAACTATAATGATAAGCACCTTCAGTCCACCGAGAGAAGACTACAGATAATGCATTAAAAGAGAGAGAACCATCTATGAAGAGAATTTTGGTAACCGGGTCCTGCGGACAGGTCGGTTCCGAGCTCGTGCCGGCGCTGCGGGCCAGATATGGCGCGGATACGGTAATAGCTACCGGGCACAAGACTGAGCCCAGCCAGGAATTGCTTGACGGCGGGGAATTTTGCTTTATCGACTGTACGGACATTGACCTCGTCGCCGGTGTGGTGAAGAAATACAACGTTGGCACTATCTATAACCTAATCACGATTCTATCCGCAAAGGCCGAAGCAAATCCACAGCTTGCCTGGACAGTGAATGTCAATAGCCTGCGCAATATTCTGGAGGTAGCACGCGAATACGAATGTGCCGTTTTTACTCCCAGCACCATAGGCGCTTTCGGCCTTGATACACCTCTGGATAATACACCGCAAATCACCATCCAGCGCCCCGGGACAATGTACGGAATCACCAAAGTCGCCGGCGAATTACTCTGTGACTATTACTACCAGAAGTACGGCGTCGATACCCGCGGCGTCCGCTGGCCGGGCCTCATTTCCTATGTGGCTCCTCCCGGCGGAGGAACGACCGACTATGCCGTGGAGATATTCTATGAGGCAGTCAGGCACGGGAAATATGAGCACTGCTTTATCAAGCCGGGGACCTATCTGGACATGATGTATATGCCTGACGCGCTTAAATCTGCGCTCCAGATTATGGAGGCCGAGCCCGGCAGGCTCAAGCACAGGAACGCCTACAACGTTACCGCCATGAGCTTCGCCCCGGAAGATATCGCCGGGGAAATTAAAAAGCACATTCCGGGTTTTACCATTGATTACCGGGTTGACCCCGTCCGCCAGGCAATCGCTGAATCCTGGCCTAACAAAATGGATGACGGCGCTGCCCGTGCCGACTGGGGCTGGCAGCCGCAGTATGACCTGCCAGCGATGACTTTTGATATGCTCAACAAGTTGTCTGCCCGGTTTAAGCAATAACCGGGATTCGCCTTCGTACTGATGATTGCCTGAGTTAGCTCCCTTAACTTCAGAACGGTTTAACCAGGCACGTCAAACCACCATCAACGACCAGCGCGGCGCCGGTTATGTATTTGGCATCATCGGAAGCAAGGAATACCGATAACGCCGCGACATCCCATGGTTCCCCCTGTTTCCCTGTCGGGCACATTGAGTCCCGCGTTCTGGTCATCTGCTCCACGTTGCCACCAAAAGCATCGGTGAGAGCAGCCACAACCATGGGCGTGTTCATCATGCCGGGCAATATGGCATTTGCCCGGATCCCTTTTGACGCATACTGAATTGCTACCTCTCTAGTAAAAGCGATGACGCCTGCCTTTGAGGCACTATATGCAATG